>SYHM01000027.1 GCA_005799205.1 Planctomycetia bacterium
GACAAAAACAAGGCCGGAGAGTCGCTTGCGCGGCTCTCCGGCCCTTCGAGGGGTTGCGTGACTGGCGTGTGTGCTTACTGACCCCAGCTCGAGAGGACTGCGGTCAGGTCACCGGAGCCCATCGATCCGTTGCCATCAAAGTCGAGAACTGGATTCACCTGTCCCCACATCGCGAAGAGTTCGGCGAGATCGAGCCCGTCGACCATCAGGTCGTCGTTGAGGTCGCCGAGCATTGGGTTGACCGCAGCGGTCGCCGCAAGCGGTGGCTGGGCGACTGAGGCATCGACCCACACATCAATCTCGACGAGCAGTGCGGTGATGATCTCAACCTTCCAAACGAGGCTTCCATTTTCATACTTGAGCTCAGCCTCATGCACTCCTGCACCTTCGTATGCAGCGAGCGCCTGCGTCACGGCGTCCGCCATCGAAACATTGAGTTCAGCCAGATGTGCGAGGATGGACGCAATGCGTGATGCCTGAGAGCTCGAAGGGGAGTAGCTGGTCGTCGAAAGGACCGTGCCATCCAACGCGACGGTGACCTGAACCGCCTCAGAGGTCTTGATGTTGAAGAAGCGCACTTCAACGCGAACTCCCGAGGCACTGCTCGATGACTCATCTTCGGTTTCGCCTTCGAATGCGACCCACCCGGTTCCAACTGATGCGATCGCGGCTGCGACGCACGAGTTAAAGCTCGCAGCAGGAAGCGTCTCTTCGAAGTCATCGCCCTGACCGTGGTGAGGAATGATCCCGCCGGTCACCGCATCAACATAAACCTTCGAGAGATCGAAGTACTCGAGCTGAAAGGCGAGAATTCCCTCTTCCTTGTCGAGTTGAATCTTCTGGAGTCCAGAAGTGCCCGCAGATGGTGCGGCGGCATCGATTGCCTGCGCGAAGTCGAGAGTGGCCGATGCGAGGTGATCGAAGATCCACTGAAGGGTCGAGATGTTGCTCGGATCGGGCGAGTCGACATCCGTTTGAATCAGTGCGCCGGTGTCCATGTTGAACCTGGGATCCCAGTTGGTTGTGAGCGCAGTGTCGTACATGTCGCCTTCATAGACGAGCACGTTGTTTCGCTCGCGAATCTCGACGCCAAAGAGCGTCGCTTGCGGCACAGCAGCGCGCGACGCATCGACGGCAGCTGAAAATCCGATGTCGGCGGAGGCAGCACTCGCGAACAAGCAGGTGGCTCCAAGGATGTGGGTTGTGAGTGAGGTCTGTTTCATGGAAAGTTCCGTTCTAGAATTGTGAGGATCAAAGACTGACGACGAGGCGCTAGTGCGTTCATCCACCACCCAGATACTCGCGGCCACAGAATCTTTCGCGTCGATTGGCAACCGATGACGAAGGATCAGCAGTGACCTCTTCTATTGATGATGCAGAGTTGACTCGCCGTTGCGCTCAAGGGGATCGCGACGCCTGGGAATTGCTCGTGAAGAGGTATGAGGGGCTCGTTTGGTCCGTCATCACGCGGGCTGGAATCCGACGAGAGCGAGGGGAAGACATCTTTCAAGAGGTGTTCCGGGCGGCGTTTGCCGCGATCCAAACCATGACCGATGCATCAAGAATTGATGCTTGGCTCATGACCACCACAAAGCGAACGGTATGGAAAGAATGGAACCGGGCAAAGCGCGACAATGTCATATTGCCAGAAGAACTGGCTGGTATCAGCGACGATCATCAACAATTCACAGAAGATCAAGAGGTTCGCCTCATCGTCCAGCGGGCGCTTGACGCCATTTCAGCGCGCTGTCGTGAATTGCTTCTCGCGACATTCGCGCAGGGTGGTCCCGTGAGTTATGACACACTTGCCGACGCCATGGGTATGCCCCGAGGGAGCCTCGGACCAACCCGGCAGCGCTGCCTGAAGCACCTCGCCGAGCAACTTCGTGAGCTCGGACTCGGTGGACGAAGTTGAAATGGACGTATCTGGGGAGGCTGCGATGACACTTTCGAGAGGAATCCGATGAACAACCCAGCAACTCCATCCGACGGTGAACCGACCGCAGTTCAAGCACTCGCATCGCTCCTTGCGCACGAGGGAATCGCTGCAGGGGTCGCGCAGCGCGCACTCGATCAATTGACTCTGCTCTCTCAATCAAGCGCGGGCGCCACTGCCATCGCGCGCGCGATCAGTGTCGGGCCCGCGTCTGGGGCGCGATCGACCAGTGTTGGTGTTGGATCGGCCACAGTGTCGGCGGCGCGCGTCTGGATCGAGCGTTTAGTTGCTTCGATCGATGAGGCGACAGACACGATTGTGCATGGCATCATGAATAGCCCTCAACCACTCGTTGCCGGAGTCCGGCGCGCGTCAGATCCGGATCGTATGCGTGTCGCTCGAGTGATTGGACGCGTCTCGATTGATGTCGACTGTGAACGACTTCCAAAGTCGCAGGGCTGGCGAGTGTTGGGCCATGTGGCGTGCGTTGAGGCGCCACCGCCCGAGATTCGCGTGCGACTCTCGGGCGGCGCGAGCCCCATCACGCTGCTCGCCCTCGATGACCTTGCGATGTTCGAGTGCTCGCTGCAACCTGGAACGTACGCACTAGCACTGGTCCACGAGGCGCAGGAGGCGCCGCTGCTTGCTGATCTGGTTCTGCCGTGACGCCAACTCCCGCAGATCTGCCACTGGATGAACTCACCGCGCGCTGCGCTGCGGCAGAAGGGTCTGTTTCGAGCGATCCTCTCGAGGCGGCGCGCGCGTTGCACACAATCGCCGCTGAGGCGCGTGCAAGTCATCATCAGCCATTGGCGGTTCGAGCCCAGCGCTCACGCGCTCGCGCGCTTGCGTATGCGGGACAGTACGAAGAGTCACTTGCGCAAGCTCGCGAATGCGCGCGAAATGCATCGCTTGCTGGACTTGTCGAGGAGTGCGCTCGCGCCCAACTCGCAGCGATGCATTCGCTTGTTGAAACGGGAAGACTCGACGAAGCACTCGCTGAGGGAACAGCAGCACGCGACCTGCTCGCCTCGCGGGGGCTGCCAGCACTGCGCGCGCGAGCGGACATCAATCTAGGCATCGTGCATCAGCGCCTCGACCATCCACTCGAGGCATTGGAGTGTTTCGAGCGCGCGCGAACGGATATCACAGCGGAGCCGCTCATCCTTGGGCAGCTCGAAAACAACCGCGGCGAGACACTCCTTCGTCTGTACCGATTCGACGAGGCACTGCAGTGTTTTCAATCGTCTCTCGAGGCCAACATGCGGGCTGAGGCGGGGTTGACGACCGCGATTGCCGAGGGCAACATCGCAGATCTCGAAGCTCGACGGGGCGACCTGTCGCGCGCGATCCCACAGTTTGAATCAGCCATCGAGCGACTCAAGCCGCTGGGCGCTCCTGGGCACTTGCTTCGACTTCGGGCAGAGCTCGCCGAAGTACTGCTTGCAAGCGGACTCATTGATGATGCGTGCCGGGAATTCTCGCAACTCACTCGACAACTTGATGAGGCTGGGCTTCGCCGCGAGGCAGCAAGAGCCCGTGCGGGACATGGGCGCTCACTCGCGCAAGCAGGTGAGTATTCGCAGGCGCGAACGATGCTTCGAGCGGCGCAGAGCGAGTATGAGGCGCTTGCAGACGCGACGGAGGCTGCGCGCGCGACCCTTGAACTCGCAACGCTCGCACTGTCGCAAGGAGAATCGAACGAGGCGCAGCAACTCGTCGACCGAGTCGTTGGTGATCTCAGGGGACGACCGATCGACCGCTGCCGCGCAGAACTCATCCTCGCTCGCTGCGATCGACTCGCGGGAAGAAACGCCGAAGCGCTTGCTCGACTCGATCTCGCCCGGGCAGCGAGCACAGGCATCAAACCCATCGACGCAGAGGCAGACCTCGAGGAGTCGTACGCCCGCGAATCGAGGGGCGAGTGGGAGCGTGCCATCGCATCTTCCACGCGTGCCGCGATGACGCTCGAGTCGATCCGAGGCACATTGCCAGCGCGCCGACTTCGAATTGCATACCGCGATGCTGGGGTGGCTCATCAACGCAGACTCGACTTACTCCTCGACCACAACGGGAATGCGAGCGAGATTCTGCACTCACTTGAAGCGATCGATGCGCGTGCAAGCACGGACGCCGGGGGCTATTGCGAAGTCGAAGGGCGACCAGATGACACGCTGCACGGACGACGAGAAGCATGTGTGGCGACGCTCAACGCCTTGTACAGCAGTGTCGCCGACTCGGGTCCACAGGATCCGCGTCACGGATCGTGGCGCGAGCGCGTCGCGCAAGTCGAGCAGGAACTCGATGAGGTTGAGCAGCAGCTCGAGGGTCGCCTGATTGGCGCAACGCGATCGCCTGCTCGGGAATCACTTGCGTCTCTTGCGCAGAATCTGCAGCCCGAGGAGTCGGTCGTGCGATTTGGTTGCCACGGGGGCGAGCTCATCGCAGTCACGATCTCCCGAGCGGGGGAGTTGCTGACTCGCGAGGTCGGTTCGATCAGTGAAGTGAATCGCCTCGTCCGCGCCCTTCACTTTCATGTACGCCGCGCGGCGCTTGAATCGCACCCGTCTGACGCCACCGAAGTTGAAGCAATTCTCGCGCGGCTTGAGGGACAGCTCGCGCCTGCTCTCGCCACCGTGGCGAACTGCGGATCTCCAGTCATCGTTCCAACAGGCGCACTCGCGTTGATTCCGTTTCACGCCATGGCGAGTATCCGCCGCTCGGAAGCTTTTCCGACGATTGCTCCAAGCGTTGGCGCGCTTCAGCGCACGCTCTCGATCGAACCAACGACGCTTCCGCACTCCGTTGCCTCGATCGGCTTTTCAGATGACGCAATCCCTGGAGCAGAGCTCGAGGCTGCCGAGGTCGCTGCAATCTGGGGGGATCGATCGAGAGCGATCCTCGGTGCGAACGCGACCGCGAGCAGCGCGAGAGATGCATTGGTGACGAGCGACCTTGTTCACATTGCAAGCCACGGGTGGTTCGCGCCCACCTCTCAAAGTGCATCGGGAGTGCGCCTTGCAGAGCGTTGGATGAATCGCCGCGAGATTCAGACGCTTCGACTTCACGCGAAGACCATCATTCTCTCTGGATGCGAAACTGGCCCTGGAGGGAGCGGCGGCGACGCAACTGGGCTGTTTTCGGCTTTTCTTGCAGCAGGAGCCACAGGCGTTGTGGCATCGCTATGGACCGTCCGCGACGAAATCTGTCGAAATTTAATGGCGCGGGTTCACCGACGGTGGCAAGATGGTGGCGCAGGAAGTGTGCGCACTTCACTCGCGGCAGAGATTGCAGCGCTTCGCCAAGAACACCCTCACCCAGCGCACTGGGCTCCCTTCGCTTTCTTTGGATCGCCACGATGATTCGAACACCCGGCACACTTGTCATGCTCGCTTGCGTCAACTGCGTTGCGGCGGCCGATGTCTGTCAGAGCCCTTCTGCTGCGATCAGCGATCAGTTGATTGTTGGATCGATTGCAGGTGTCACGCCATCCGATCTTGCAACGCTGCTCGAGTCGTACGCACCAGGGCTTGAACTCACTCCAGAGGATGCGATTGCGCAGCGGCCCATTCATTTGCTCCACGCGTCGTGGCCCGTCGGATGGACTCTGCTTGAGATTGAAGGATGGATCGATGCGATGACTGTGCAAGGGCACCCATCGGTCGCGTGGCTCGAACTCGACTACACCCAGCAGATTCCTGGAGGCGGAACGGGGAGCATCTTCGTTGACCTGCTTCCAGACTTTGACGACTTTCTCGATCAGTATTCGGGTCACTTGATTGGATCGACCGCTGCGCATGCGCGCGCAGATGGCACTGGAACAGTCGTTGCAGTCGTCGATACGGGACTTGACGCCTCACATCCCATGCTCGCTGATCGAGTCGCAGCAGGGGGATTTGACTTTGTCACTCGCTCACCCGACTTCAGCGACCGAGCAGATGGATCAGATAGTGATGGCGACGGCATCGCGAACGAACTTGTTGGGCACGGCACATTTGTCTCGACGATTGTTCGACTCGCGGCTCCTGGTGCGAAGATTCTTCCGATCCGCGTACTCGACAGCGATGGGAACGGGCGGTTGTGGACTCTTGCGCGCGGGCTGTACCACGCGATCGA
>SYHM01000157.1 GCA_005799205.1 Planctomycetia bacterium
CGAAGGGCCCCTGGCGACATTCTCGTCGTGATGGATGCCGATCTCTCACACCCCCCAGAGCGCATCCCCGATCTCGTCGCCGCAGCGCAGCGCCCAGAGAGTCACCTCGTCATCGGATCGCGTTACACATCTGGCGGCACGATCGCTGGAGACTGGTCACTGTTGCGGCACATCAATAGTCGCGCAGCGACGCTGCTTGCGCGACTCTTCACACGAGTGCGCGATCCAATGAGTGGATTTCTCGCGATGCGCCGAGACATCTTGGATCGCGCCGCAGGGACACTTGACCCCATTGGCTACAAGATCGGGCTCGAGCTGATTGTGAAGTGCCGCTGTCGCACGGTGTGTGAAGTGCCGATCCACTTCAGTGACCGCCACCTTGGCAAGAGCAAGATGGGACTTCGCGAGCAACTTCGATATGTCGTGCACGTTCGCAGGCTCGCACGGTGGAAGTTCGGCGAACTTGCGCGATTCGCCGAGTTCGGCCTCGTCGGACTCTCTGGCGTTTTTGTAAACCTGCTGGTTGTCACCCTCGTGAGCGACAACATGAAATCAATGGGATTCGCCCCGAGCGCACGCGTCAACACCGCGGTCACCATCGCGGTGCTCGCGTCGATGACCACCAACTTCTTCCTCAATCGCATGTTGACTTTCGCCGACAAGGCGACTCGCAGTCTTGGTCGCGCCTACCTCACCTTCGTGGGGGTCTGCCTCGTCGGCGGCATCGTGAACTGGTGGACCACAACCCGACTTGCGGCGCAGTGGAACGATGTCACACTCGGCTTGCAGGCCGCAGCCCTCTGCGGCGTCGGCGCGGGAATGCTCTTCAACTATGCGGGATCGCGCCTGCTTGTCTTTCGCACAAAGCGCTGACGTGCGCGGCGCGGGGACTGCGCCTCGCGATCACTTGGATGGATACTCAAACACGCCGCGATTGGACTTGTTTCCGAGTCGTCCCGCGCTCACGAGTTGACGAAGGATCGGGCACGGAAAGAACTTTGGATCTCCCAGCTCGCGGTACAGCACCATCATGATGTCGTGACAGACATCGAGGCCGATGAAGTCGGCAAGGCGAAGAGGCCCCATCGGAAAATTGCACCCGAGCACAAGAATCTGATCGATGTCTTCGGGCTTGGCCACGCCTTCCATCCAGGTGTAGAACGCTTCGTTGATGAGCGGCATGAGCACGCGATTCGACACGAACCCAGCTCGGTCATTCGCCGGCACTGGCGTCTTTCCCATCGCGCGGGCGAGATCCAACGTTCGCGCGAGCGTCTCGTCGCTGGTCGCAATCCCACGAATCACTTCGACGAGCTTCATCACCGGCACTGGATTGAAAAAGTGCATGCCAATCACTTGGCTCGCACGACCGCCTGCTGCGGTGGCGATGTCGGTGATTGAGATCGAGCTTGTGTTTGTTGCGAGCAATGTGTCGGCAGCGAACGCTCCCGCAAATGACCGAAAGAGCGACTTCTTGACCTCTGGATTCTCGCTCGCCGCTTCGATGACGCAGTCAACCTCTGAGAGTGATGCGAAGTCTGAGCCGTACGAGAGTCTGCTCTGCGCCTCTTTCGCCTGTTGCTCAGTCAGTTTCTGCTTCTCAACGAGTCGCGCCAGCTGCTTCGTGTGATACCCGCGTGCCTTGTCGAGTTGAGCTGCACTCAGGTCGATCTGAATCGCGCGGATGCCAGATTGTGCCGCCGTGAGGGCGATTCCCGATCCCATGGTTCCCGCTCCGACGACGACGATGGTGTTCACTGGCTTTGACATAGTCGAGCGATGGTAATGGCGGTTTCGCCCGTGCAGTTAGTCCATGTCGAGCGCAAGGTCGATCGACCCGGCGCTGTGGGTGAGGGCTCCCACACTGATTCGGTCGATGCCCGATCGCGCGATCGATGAGATGGTTTCGAGGCGAACTCCGCCAGAAGCCTCGAGCAACATCGACGAACCACTCGCGTCACGCAACGCCACCGCGTGACCAAGCTGCGCAACCGAGAAGTTGTCGAGCAGCGCGATCTCGACTGTGCCCGCAGGAAGCGCCAGCAGCGCTTCAAACTGCTGAAGTGTGTCCGCCTCTGCACAGACAAATCGAATTGAATTGCCTGTCGCGCGAACGCGAGCGACACCGTGTTGAATTCGCTCCGCATACTGCTGAGGCGAAAGCCCGGCAACATGGTTGTCCTTCACGAGCATCGCATCGTCGAGAGCCATTCGGTGAAGACATCCCCCACCGCACGCAACCGCATACTTCTGCAGCCAACGAAGTCCTGGGATCGTCTTTCGCGTGTCACACACGCGGGCTCGCGTTCCTTCGACTGCCGCGACATAACGCGCCGTCAGCGTCGCGGTTGCCATCGCCACAGAGAGCAGATTGAGCATCGATCGCTCGATTGGCAGGATGCTCCTGCGCGTCCCGCGCACGATTGCGAGAGACGCTCCAGCGGCTACTCGCGCACCATCGGCAAGTTCTGGCCGAACCGACACACTCACGCCACAACACTTCGCGAAACCTTCGAGCAGCCCAAGCCCCGCGCAAACCGCAGTCTCGCGTGTGACAACTCTCGCCTCAACAACCTCGCCATCCATGCAGAGTGCCTGTGATGTGATGTCGTGCGCAGCCCGATCCTCTGCAAGAGTTGCCGACACCGTCTGTTCGAGGTTTCCGGCCGACAACTGTCGCCAAAGCTCAGGCAGATTCGACTCGTCAAAAACAATCACCCCCGCAGTCTATTGCGGGGGTGATGAACGATTGATTGAGGGTGAGATGCGAGGACGCTCAGTTGCGTCGTCGGCGCGTAACCACTCCTGCAAGTGCGCCGAGAGCCAGGACCGCTGGCGAAGGAATCACACCGACCGACACTGAGCGAGCCGATGCGTAGGTCGAGGCACCTGCTGGACCGAATGGCACGAAGGTGATCGAATCGATTGAACCGCTCGTCGAGAGGAATCCAGCGAAGTCGGTGTCAGAAGCAGCCGAGTAGACATACGAAACACCTGCGACCGCCAGCTCGACCAATCCACCTGCGTCCCCAAAGTTGATATCGGTATTGAAGAAGTCGCCACCGAGCGCAAAGACATTGTCGCTCGCAAACGAAAGTGTCAGCGCCCGACCCGCCAGGTTCGTCGACATGATTCCTGGGATTGCGTACAGACCGCCATCGGCAGTCGCGACCCACGACGAATCTCCGCTGCCACCAGCGAGCCCCGAGGCGTAGAAGCCGTCGTAGTTGTCGAAGTCTTCGTGCAACACCGACCCATTCATCGACGCGACGATTGAGTCAAACACAACGTTGTTGCTCACCACGATGAGCGCTGCATCGACGCGTGCTGACGCGAACGAAACGACAGCAACAGCAGCGGCAACGAAGAGAGTCGACTTTGAATTGTTGATCAGGCTGGTCATGGAAAGGGTCCTGGGTTTCTCGAAAACGCCCTAGACCTGCCTTCCGACGAATTGAATCTAGTCCCAAACCGCAGGCATTCCACCTACGATGAAAAGTTTCTCACAATGATTCGGCAATTACGGCGTTCATTTGCGTTCGCGAAGGACTTTACCACGCATGGACTCTTGGACCAGAATAGGTCGCTAATGGTCTGATGATGCGGTTGTTAGCGTGTTGCTCCATGACATGCGCGCACCATCCGGTGATCCGCGAGGCGACAAAAATCGGGGTGTATTGAGGCACGGGAATCCCCATACAGAAATAGGTAATGCCACACGGGAAGTCGACATTGGGATGAATCGACTTCTCTCGAAGCATGATTGCCTGCACCTCGTCACCGAGATCGAACCACTTCTGGCCCCTTTGGCCGAGATTATTGGCCAGTTTGAGCCCCCACGAGCGAAGGATCGGCGCTCTGTGATCGCCGTTCTTATAGACGCGGTGGCCAAAGCCCATCAGCTTTCGCTTCTCAGCAAACGCGCGCGTCATCCACCCTTGAACACTCATCGCCCCGCCGGCGCAGTCTCTGTCGATGTCCTTCAGCATTTCCATGGCCATCTCATTCGCGCCGCCATGCAGCGGACCCTTCAGCGCGCCGATTGCGCCACAGATTGCACTGTGCAAATCGGTCTCGGTGCTCGCGATCACACGCGATGCG
>SYHM01000028.1 GCA_005799205.1 Planctomycetia bacterium
ACTGCCACCACCGCCAGCGAAAGGCCAATTGCTGTTTCGGCGAGTGTGATCGCCGGTTGATGCGCGCTTGTGCTGCGCGATGATGGTCCATAGAGAATCGCATCGAGGACGCGCACTGCGCATAGGGTGACGAGCAGTGTTGTTCCTGCGACGAAGCCGCTTGCCTGTCCAGCCCACACCGCAACCGTGCTGATGAGGACTGCGAGCGACCCGACTATAAGACCACCAATTGCGCGGGTCGATCCGTTCGAGAGCGTGCCAAGACCAATGGCGACTCCGGCGAGGCACAGCAGCAGCATCCAGAGACTTCCGAGCAACGCTCCGCGCCACCCGTGCGCCTCGACAAGTTCGATCACATCCCACGGACGAAGTGCAGATCCTGCATGCCGAGCGGTCGGCATGAGCGCTGCCGTTGCGATCACAGCCCAGGCCGGCACCAAGATCCACTGCGCACGAACCATCCGCCTGCCAGGGATCTCGACGAGGAATGGCGCAGCCGAGTCACCCTCGTCGTCCATGTTGTGCATGTCGAGCATGAATGGTGCGTCGCTCGTTGTACCGAGCAGATCAGTACAGACGCTGCCATCGGCGCGAAAAATGCTGCTGACCTTCGACGCAACGACCCACCGAGACCGGTCGCGCGAAACCATGTGCATGCGCGAGATCGACCCACGTGTGGCACGCGCGCGCACTTCGGCGAGTGAGAGCGGCCCTTCCGTTCGCGTGCCCATCCGGATCCAGTAGCTCGGGCCGTTCACTTCGTGTCCGCTGGGGGTGAGACTGGACCCTGATTCCACGACCCCGCGAAGAGCACCGTCCCACTTGGAAGTGTTCGCGCGATCGGATTGAACCGAAGCGACCGATCACTTCCAGCCGAGGCAACCTCGACAATTCGCGCCTGTGCTGAACTCGAAGGAGCGACCGCATAGAGCGTGTCACTCGACTTCTCGTCAGCACTACTAGCGAATCGAACAGCGGGATCCCCGCTTGTGCGATCGAGAATTCCAACAGCGCGCACTCTGCTTGCGAGCCATTTCGAAATCGAGGCAGCCTGCGCATCATGCGCCTTTCGCCACTCGACCAGCGGAAGCGCGTTGACGAGTAGCTGCTGAATGCGCGAGTAGTCAGCACGCTTGGTCGGGTTACCTGGTGCGAGCCAATCGATCGACTCAAGTTCCTCTTCTCCTAGAAATCCGATCGCGCGGTCCACCTCCGCGGCGTGTTGCGGCAGGCTCGCTCGCATCTCGGCGAGCAACCCGTTGATGAGGTACGCACGCGCGACGGGATCGACTGCAGAGTCGTCTCGAATCGCCCGAATCACCTCGAGCGCTCCATCGGCACTTGTGGCTGCGTTCACGCCGCGAATCATCGGCAGCAGTCGCGCTCGTAGCTTCGCCTGTGGACTATCCCCCTCACTCTTGATTCGCTTTCGTTCAATGCGAACTGGACCCTTCTTTTCATCTTTCCAACTGGTGATCACGGTGTAGACGTCGACGCCCGTCGTTGAACTCGCCGTTGGCCGATCTGAGGCGAAGCAGTAGTAGCGTTCGCCCGTGTCGAGCTCGATCATCTTGAGATCCATGGGTGTCCATGTGCGCAGAATGTTTCCGAGCCAGTCAGTCCAGCCTTGACTGTCTGCAAGCAAGTCGAGGTATGCGCGAAGCGATGAGTCAAGTGGACTCGCGGGATACTTCGCGCGAAAGCTCTCGATCGCCTTGCGGATCGTGTCTCGGTCCTGCGCGAGTGCCGGAAACGGAACGCGTGTCAGCGTTGGCGCCTTCGCGACCCACGCAAGAACTGGCTTCCACGACCCCGCCTGACTAGCGGCTTCCCGAAAGTCGACTGCGAAGGGTGAGTCTGGGTGCGCATCAGCGAACTCTCTCAGCAACTGTTCAAGCCGATCGGGATCACCAGATGACGCAACAAGCGTTGCAAGCGCCGCCGAGGCCTGCGCCTCTTTGAAAGACCGCTGAGCTTCGAGTGCGGCGAGCTCTCGCGATCCACCGATTCGTTCGCGCTGTGCATCAAATGCCGCGCGCGCTTCCTTGCCGATCGCTGTTGATGATCCGATGTTCGCCGCGAGAATCTCAATGCGTTCAAGTTGCGCGATCGACTCTTTGCTTTGCGGTGAGAGCGCCGACAGCGCATCGATCTGTGCGGCCAGACTCGTGACTTGCGCGAGGAACACTGCATCGCGAGTCTGTTGCGCGCGGATGTCCGCAGCTGATCGGGCCTGACGCCACGCGTGAACTCGGTCGCGCTGGGACTCGGTCCGTGCCAGTTGCGCGGCGGACTCGATGACATCACTCTGGCCGTCCACGACCGATGGATCGCCAGCTTTGGCGAACGCGGACTCGAAGCGCGCATCCTGATCTACATCCTTCTGCTGTGCTTCGGCGAGCCGCGACTGCGCATCGAGCACCCGTTGATCCTGATCGAAGCCATCCGCTGCGACACGCGACTGCTCGAGCAACCGCGCGCACTCGGCGTCATCTCGTCGATCAACAGCAGCGGCGAATGCCTCAGCAAACTTTGCCTGCTCGATTCGGCGCACCGTGTGCATGGTGAACCAGATTGCCGACACCAGGACCGCCGCAGCGACTCCACCCATCACAACGAACCTCGACACCCTGCGCACGCGCACGCGCGCTGAGTGCTCGTCGACCCGCCGCTGAGCGAGTTCGCGCAGATCATCGGGGACGCCTCCGGGCATCCGTTCTGCGTCCACCAGCCTCGCTTGAATATCGTCGGCAGTCGATGATCCATCGACGGCGACACGCTCAAGCCCGTCGAGGCGTGACCTCGTCTCGTGCGCGATCTGCATCTCAGCTTCACGAGCGACGATCCAATCGAGAATCGGTGCGACCACCGAGGTTGGACCCACTGGCGGTGTGAGCCCACCGCGTGTGATGGTCGCGCCGAGCGCATCCCACTCTTCCATATTGGTTCGCACCCCGCTAAACGACTCCGCCATGTAGTTCGCGAACATCTCCTGCGAGAGTGCTTCGGCCCGTTCGACAGCCTGTGCGGCAAGCGCGACAAAGAGGTCCCGTTCACATCGACTTGCCGCTTGCTCAGCATCACGACGCACCCAGTCTTCGTTGCGGAATGTGTCGACAATCTCCTGAGCCTCCTCAAGCCTGCCGTGCTTGATGGCAGCGGCGAACTCGGCTCGAAGTTCGCGAATCGAATCCACCTCGAATCGATCGACGTCTTCGGCCCACATCGGATTACTTGGATCGCGCTTGGCGATCAGCCGAAGGGTTCGCAGTCGCTGATAGCAAGGCGCGAGCGCGAGGTTCTGCTGCCGAAAGATCGCGTGCAATTCTTCGAAGCGGTCAGTCAGAAGTGCGTTGAGTGACTCTTGAACCTCAGTGATGGTCTCCTCAGATATGCGCGGCGGCACGACGAGCCGATTCGACTTGCAGAAATCCCTCCACTTCCCTGCGGCAGAGGTCGCGAAGAGCGCCGCGGTCTCAATCAGGGGCGGACGCGCGTCTGTGATCGAACGAATCTCCATTCGAAGTCCTCGGCGTGCACACTCGGTCGCCTGACCGAGTCGCGCGCGAATCTCTCCCGTGACCTCTGCATACTGCATCGCTATCTGCTCGATTGCGCTGCGTTCTGTGACTCCTCCTTCGAGGACCCGTTCTGCTCGTTCGATGACTTCTCGTGGACGTGGCATAGGTCAGCTTTCTAATGTCGCGGTGACTCGCCCGTAGACACGGCCACTGGCCGCATCGGTGGCGCGAATGCGCAGCGTCGACTTCAGTCCTTTCAACCGGTCAGACTCTACTTCGGTCTTGAGAGTCGCGATCTTCACAGTGATCGCGGCAGTCTCGGCATTGAGGATCTTCTTCTGAGATGCCGAAAGCGAAGAGATCACTTGTTTGTTGTCGACGAGTTGCTGCGCTAGGGATTTCAACTCGGCCACCTTCGGAGAGACTTGCTGCACTGTGCACACTCCCTTCGCGAGTGTGATCTCGAATGGATGACCGTCAATTGTCCCAGTGACGATGCCCCGATCGGAACTCGTACCGATCCACGCCGCACCAGCGACCTGCTCGACCGTGAGCATCACTCCATCAGGCACTGTGGTGAGTGCCACTGACCCGTGCATGACACCATCCTCTTTGACAATTGCCGCAATCAACCCTTCACTTCCTGGCGGTGAGAGCACGACGGCCTTTCCATCTGTCAGCGTTGCGACGAACGCCGACGATGCGAGAAACTGGCGCAACTCGGTCAGACTCGCTCCGGCATCCACCGCAGGAAATGTGTTCCAGTTCCATGTGAGTTCTGGCCCAGTCCATGAGAACTTCCCTGCGGCGATGCGCTTCTTGTGGTCTGCACGGGCGAGCCGTAGCGTCAATGCGCCCTCGCTCGCTTCGAA
>SYHM01000158.1 GCA_005799205.1 Planctomycetia bacterium
GCATTCGCCTTGCAGGCGAGCACTGTGCTCGTCCGCGCATTTCAAAGACCCCCCACCCCATGGTTGATTACAACTTAATTGAAGACATCGCACTCGATCGAGACGCCGTCACGCTGCAGTTGCGTGAAGCATTCGGAGATCGAGCCATCACCACCGACCTCAGCGCCATTTTGGAGAAGGCCGGAGCATCGATTGGCGCCCCCAATAGCGTCATCAAAGGCACGGTGGTGTCCATCAGCGGTGACTTCGTCATTGTGGATGTGGGTCTCAAGAGCGAAGGTCAGATCTCGAAGGAAGAATTCGACGAAGCTGGAGGAGTCTCTCCTGGTGACACGGTCGATGTTCTGCTCGAAGAAATCGATGACGGCGAGGGAAACATCGTCATCTCGAAGCGCAAGGCCGACCGCATCCGCGGATGGGAAACGCTCCTACAGTCCAAGAAGGAAGGCGATGCCGTTGAAGGCAAGGTCCTTCGCAAGATCAAGGGAGGGCTGCTCGTCGACATTGGCGTCCCCGTCTTCTTGCCTGCGTCACAGGTCGACGTTCGTCGCCCAGGCGATGTCGGCGATTTCGTCGGGCGCACGATTCGCGCCGCGGTCCTCAAGATCGATCTTGAACGGCGAAACATCGTCATCAGCCGCCGCAAGTTGATCGAAGTCGAACGCGAAGATGCTCGCCGCAACCTGCTCACGCAGGTCAAGGAAGGCGACATCGTCAAGGGAACTGTCACGAACATCGCAGAATTCGGCGCATTTGTCGACCTCGGCGGAATCGACGGACTCCTGCACATCACCGATATGTCGTGGGGACGAGTCGGCCATCCGACCGAAATCGTCCGCATCGGTCAGGAGATCGAAGTCAAGGTGCTCAACATCGACCGCGAGCGCGAGAAGGTTGCGCTCGGACTCAAACAGCGCGAGCCAAGCCCGTGGGAAGAGATCGAGAAGAAGTACCCAGTGGGCGCCCGCGTGCACGGCTCGGTTGTGAGCCTGATGTCATACGGTGCGTTCGTCCGCCTCGAAGACGGCATCGAAGGCCTCGTGCACGTCAGCGAGATGTCGTGGACTCGTCGCGTGAACCATCCAAGCGAGATCGTGCAAGTCGCCCAAGAGATCGACGTGGTGGTGCTCGACTTCAACAAGGACAAGCTCGAGATTTCGCTCGGCATGAAGCAGTGCGAAGTGAATCCGTGGGACCTCGTTGCAGAGCATTACCCAGTTGGAACGGTTGTCACAGGCAAGGTTCGCAACCTCGCCAACTACGGTGCATTCATCGAGATCGAAGCTGGAATCGACGGACTGCTGCATATCTCAGACATGTCGTGGACCAAGAAGATCGCGCACCCGAATGAGATTCTCAAGAAGGGCGACGACATCAAGTGCGTGGTCATCGAGGTTGATCAGGAGAAGCAGCGCGTTGGGCTTGGCGTCAAGCAACTCACTGAAGATCCATGGGTCGAAGCGATCCCTGGCGCCTATCGGCCTGGCATGATCGTCAAGGGAACCGTCACCAAGATCACCAATTTCGGCGTCTTCGTCGAGCTTGAGGATGGCCTTGAAGGTCTCTTGCACATCTCCGAACTGAGCGACCAGAAGGTCGAGAACCCGATGGACATCGTGAAGGCCGGTCAAGAAGTCGATGTCAAGATTCTTCGAGTCGACACCGATGACCGCAAGATCGGACTCAGCCTCAAGCGTGCTCAGTGGGGCAACGCGACGGCTGGTCGGGATGAGGCGCCATCAACAGAAGATGATGCATTTATCCTGCCGCGCAAGAACAAGCCGACAAAGGGCGGCATGGATAGCCACGGCGCACTTGGAACTGACAAGATCCAGCGCGACTGAGCCGACCAGTTATCTCCCGCAGTTATCTCCTGCAGTTATCTCCTGCAAAAGCAACGACGGCCTGCGATAAATCGCAGGCCGTCGCGCTTTTCGGCACATCCTGCACTCGCATGCTCGGACGTGTCTCCCCATCCGCCCTGCCGCCCCCCGAAGGGGGGTGTCAGTGCCGAAAATGGCGTTCAATTCAGAGGATGGCCAGGAATGAAAGAATCGTCAGCAGCGCAAGACGCTGGCGTGTGACCTCGTATGGAATGATTCGGTGTATCAACATCACAACACTCGTATCGAACTGATCTGCGGGACTCACACTCGAGTTCCGTTTCCAAGCGGCCTGATCACACGCGTGATCGCCCCGTACACTCGCAGAATGGCGCGATTCTGGAGTGTTGCCACAATTTGTCGAGTTTTTTTGGCCGTTTTTTCGTTCAGCATCGCATCGACCCCTGCCGTTGCGGACGCAACGCTCGATGCTTGGCAGGAATGCCGCAGGTGGGTGGATGCGGGCAAGATCAGTCGCGACAATGGGAAAGCGAATCCCCAGTGGTGGTCGACCGTTGTGCTCCTTCGGCTTGATGGGCGCATTGCTGGGGTCGGCGAGGCACATGGGGAGGATTGCCTTACCAAGGCGGCCTCCGCTGCTCTGCTCGACGCCTCGCAGCGGAACCGGTCAAGCGCTTCTGATCAACACGATCCGCAGTGGCAGCGAATGACCCTCGAGCTTGAGAGCGGATTCGAGCCAGAACCACTCATCGGTGCGACCTACGCGCAAGCCGCGAGTGAGATCGAGCCAGCGCTCGATGGGATCGCAGTTCGCCGCGGAGATCAGTGGGCCCTAGCGCATCCGTCTGTGCTTCAGGCGCTCAATGCCGCAGCCTCGCCTGAACAGACACTGCTCTCGCTCGTGCTCCAACTCGGATTGCCGGCACGCGAACTCGCTGACCTCACCGCGAGTGAGCGCATCGGGCTCTATCGGTTTCGAACGACGCGCATGGTGCAACCCACCGCATCAGCAGGTCCAGCACTTGTTTTTCGTGGATCGCGCACCCAGCAAGCGCTCACTCCATCGCAGGCGTGCATCGAAGCTGGTGCCCTTGCAGATTCGATCGTGGGGTGGTTCGATCGTTCGATGATCCGCGTCCCTCAGGGGGACGAGCCATCAGCAACGCGAGCGAACGCTGCACTCAGTGCACTTGGGCTCCGGGGTGACTACCTGCCGAGCGATGGCACCGATTCTGCACTCTGCGCGCCTCCAGCCGAACAGGCGCTCAGCGCCTACGCGCTTGCGCGATTTGCATCACTCAATGACCCGACGAGCGCCCGCACGACTGCGGCGCGCGCGCTATCGATTGAGCTCCTCGAAGCGCTTGGCGAGGTCTCGGAGGTCGAAGGTGATCCCTTGGCCACGTCGAAGGCAGTCTCGTGGATCGTGATGGCCGGCGTTGAGCTCGGCGCTGAGTTAGAGAACTCGGCCCATGCGAACGCGCTCTGGCGCAACGCCTTGGGCACCTTGGCGAAAGCAGGTATCGCGGGCGATCCGCTCGAGCAGGCGCTCGCCGCAGCCGCGCTCGCGGCAGTCGATCGCGCTGGACGCCCTGCGATCGACCACGCACTCCTTGTCGAACAAGTCGGCGCGCTCTGGCAGTCGACTGAGCGCGGACAATTGGTTGGAGTCCTTGGGTGGTTGCTCTGCGCGGATCGATCGCTCAATTGTTCATCAGGGATCCACGCGGACCTCGCGCGAGCCGCGCGCGCAGCGCTCTCGCGTGCGCAGCTTGGGATGGATGAGCGCGCTCTTGAAGTGGAGCGAGTTCCGATCGACCTCGTAGGCGCCTTCTCTCTCTCAGGATTCGGGAGTCACGGCGCAAGCGCACAATCGGCCCGGCCAGGCCACGCGCTTGCCCTGATGCTTGCAGATGAGCAGTTCACTCCCGTGGGAGAGCAGTTCCGTGCGCGTGCGATGCAAGTTGCTCTCATTCGATTTCTGCGCCAGTTGGCATATGACGAGGTCTCGTCGTATCTCGCGCCCGATGCGAGAAGGACGAGCGGAGCCCTTCGGTCGGCGCCGTGGGATTCCCGTGTCTCTGTCGCAGGAAACGCACTCGCTTTGCTGTGTGTCAAAGAGTCCGAAGTCGCATTGATTCGGCTCAATTCCGTGCTCGAACCCATGCCCTAGCGCCTATCCTCACTCACGGAGGTTTGCCATGGTCTCGACCACTCTCTGGTTTCCCCGCCTACTGGTGTTGAGCGCCCTGCTCAACGCAGTCGCCAGCGCCGATTCCTTCGGGCAGAGCGCTCCGCCGAAAGCCAACCCTCCGCTCGTGGCAAACCCCGCGAAGTCTCCTTCGCCAGTGCCAGCCCCAGCGAAGGCGCCAACCCAGAACCCAGCACAGACCAGTGCCCCGCTCGATTCGCCGAGCGTCGAGCTGCTGAGCGATGCACCCGACATCCTCTTTGCACTGATGCACGCCGAGATCACTGTCGATTTCGACGAGACGCCTGCCAAGGACGCGCTCGCGTACATCCAGCAAGTCCTTCAGGTGCAGATGCTCGTTCGATGGCAGAGCGAGAAAAACCCAACTGGGATGGACCCCGAAGAATCCGTGACGCTCAAACTGCAGCGTGTTGCAGCACTCACCGCGCTTGAAGGGGTCTTGGAGCAACTCTCAACTGAGGATGCCTGTACTTGGCAGTTGCGTCGCGGATTCCTCGAAGTTGGAACGAAAGCAAATCTTGCTCGGCCAGGCGCCCGTGAGACGAAGCTGTACCCGATCAAAGACCTCCTCTACGAAGTCCCCTACTTCGACAACGCACCGAACTTCAACATTGACGCCGCATTCAATCAAGGCGGTGGTGGCGGAAATGCCGGTGGTGGAGGTGGTGGAGGGGGCATGGGAGGTGGAGGCGGATTCGGTGGTGGTGGCGGTGGTGGCGGCGGGGGTGGTTCGGGAGGAGGCGGAGGCGGCAGCCTGTTTGGAAACGCAGGAGCGAGTCCCGAGCGCGAAACGGACGCTGCGAAATCGCTCCGACTAATCGAACTCATCAAGACACTGGTCGAACCAGATGCTTGGATCAATGACTGGGCGTTTATCGACTACACGCAGGGCTGCCTTGTGGTGCGCGCCCCCGATTTCGTGCACCGCGCGCTTGGTGGATATGAGTTTCTTCCGCCGCCACGCATGGTGAACCAGAGTGGCGCGGGGCGGTACGTCTCAATGACCGTTCCGATGACATTTTCACAGCTTCGCGGCTTTACACCGGCGAGTGTGAGTGGCTCTGCGGGAGGAAGCGGTTTTGGAGGCGGAAGCGGTGGTAGTGGCGGAGGCGGACCGACTCCGTGACTGGACGGCGGGCACGCGAGGCAATCGCACGCCTCTTCGAACTCGCGCTTGCGGTGGGCTTTCTCGCGATTGTCTCGATAGACACCAACCGGCTCGCCACATTCTTTTCGCATGCATTATTGACTGAGCGATCGGGGGTATCGATCCGGCCAGTCACCCTGCAAGGTGCGCAGCTCGTTCGGATCGCTGCACTCATCGCCGCGGTCGGGTGGTGCACGATTCCGCCACTGATTCGGCGAGTTGCGCAGCCGATGAGCTTGCCGATTGCGCGCCAACACACGTCGCATCGCCAAATGCTTCTCCTTGGCGTGATCTTGCTGCTTGGACTCACAGAGCGTGTGTGGCGGCTAAGTGAAAGTTTGTGGTTCGACGAGATCTCAGCACTCATCGACTACGCGCAGTACGGTCCAGGGGCAATCGTCGCGACGTACTTCGTTCCGTCAAACCATGTCCTGCACACGCTGCTGTCATGGGGTGCAATCACACTCGCGGGTGGTGTGAGTGAACCGATCCTGCGGTTCCCCGCACTTCTTGCAGGACTCGCGACCATCCCAGCGGTCGCGATGCTCGCGCGCGAATGTCTGCTCTGGCGAGTCGAGAGCGCCGATCGTCCATCGGTGTCGTTGACCTATCTGGCGGCTGCACTCGCGACGCTCTGCCCCATCCTCGTGCTTGAATCAGTGGAGGCGCGGGGGTATTCACTGATGATCCTCTTTTCGGCGCTCGCGTCCACGCACTTCTTGCGCGGGTGGCGCACAGGAAGTGGCATTGCGTGGATCGTCTACACACTTCTGTGCGCGCTAGGCATCTGGTCTCATTTGACTTTTGTGGCGCTCCCCGCGAGCCATGCGCTCATCGCCATCACGTTGGCACTACAACGCACCGCAACGGCTCATGATCGCGCGGCGGCGAAGGCTGCGTTCGCGAGCCTCGCTCTTGCAGCGATCACGGTCTTCGCGCTGCTCGCTCCCCTGCTTCCTGAATTGTTCAGCATCCGCAGTGAGTTTCAGGCACTCGACGGAGATGAGCCATCACTGCTTTCGCGCGAAGGCTTCCATGTGATTCTCGGCCTTGGCGGCTCGTGGACCCTCTGGAGTGCGATCCCTGGGTGCGCGCTCTGTGCTATCGGAATCGCTCGCTCGCGGCACGATCAAGCGCGCCGCGTACCACTGGCCGTGACGCTGTGTGGATTGCCCCTCCTCGTGGTGGCGACTGCTCTCGCGGGCAGCTGGATGTATGCACGCTTTGCGCTCTTCGCGCTTCCTGGTGCGGTCCTCGCCATCGCACTGGGCCTCTTGGACCTCGGGTCAAAGCGACTCGTGACAGGTGCAACGATCACACTTGCCGCCGCGTGGACGATCAGCCTCGCGTACCTGCCACAAAAGCAGCCGATCCGCGATGCCGTCGCGTTCATCGACGAGCGCGACACGAGCGCGACCTCGGTTGCGAGTGCTGGGCTCCCAGACAATGTGGTCGCGTACTACGGGGTGCTTCGTGGGCTCGACATCGCCAACGCAGGCAGCGGAGGGCGCGACATCGCCGCGCTGCCCCTGCACACTAGATGGCTGATCGTCCTCTACCCACAGTCGCTCACGACCGAAGGACGCGCCGCCATCGCGCGCGACTGGACGCATGTACACACGTTCTTGGGATGGGTCGACTGGACGAATGGTGATGTCGTCGTGTATTCGCGGCGGATCACCGCGCTGCCCTAGTCGTGCCGCAGCGCGACGACTGGATCTTTGCGACTCGCCACGATCGCTGGGTACATACCAAAGACCAATCCAACCGCCGCAGCAACCGCGAAACTCACGATGATCGACCAACTCGTGATAACGGGCTGCAGCGAAAACCCTGCGCCGAAGGCGCCGCGAAAGATCGGCCACTTCTGAATGATCGGGACGACCTCTCCCAGCCCGATTGAGACACCGATTCCAAGTGCGATTCCTAGAAACCCGCCGACCGCCGAGAGAGACCCCGTCTCGACAAGAAACTGCATCGTGATGTGCCGTCTCGTTGCCCCGAGCGCACGGCGAATGCCAATCTCACGGGTGCGCTCGGTCACACTTGCGAGCATGATGTTCATGATGCCGATGCCACCGACGAGCAAACTGATCGCAGCGATGGCGACGAGCATGACATTCCACACGAGCATCGCGCGACGTGCGTTTTCGAGCAATTCCCACGGGACGACGATCTGCACATCGGCCAACTCAGGGTGCCCAACCCGCATGATGCGTTCCACGCGCTGCGCAACCTGCTTCACAGCTTCGGTACTCGGCGCTGCGACGTAGAGCTCACTCAGTTGAATCTCTTCAGCGCTAAAAGTGCCAGAGGTGCGCCTCTGCACAACATCGCCAAACTGTCGTTCCGCCGTTGAAAGCGGAATGTGCACGTCGCGGTTGAGGTCGCGCCCGACGAGCGCGCTGCCGGCTCCGCCAGCGAATCCCTGCTCTTCGAGAACGCCAACGACCCGAAACACCTGTTGGTCGATACGAAAATCCTGGCCAAGCGCATCGCGCGCCGGAAAGAGCTGGCGCGCAGTTTCCGCACCAAGTACTGCAACAGGCGCATGTGACTCGATGTCCTGTGCCGTCAGATAACGCCCTCCACGCGCGACGCGCAGGTTCGCTGCGGTCGCGAGCTCGGGGACAGTGCCAAACGTCTGACTGTTCGTGCGAAATGCACCGCGACTGATCTCGCTTCCCACTGCTTTGAGTGCGACCACGAGCTTCGCATCTTCGAATCCCGCTTGCACCCTCCGCGCATCCTCGTATGAAATGCCATATCTCGAAATGAACGTGCGTGCCTGCGTCGCACTCGCCGCGTCAGGTGGCTTCGAGCTGCGCACGATGATGTTCGTTGCGCCAAGTGCCGTGATGTCTCGCAGCGCCGATTGTTTGTTGCCCTCTCCAATAGAGACAACAACGATGACTGCCGCGACTCCGAGAATGACTCCGAGGCATGTCAAAATCGATCGCAGCGCGTGTCGACGAAGATTGCCAAGACCGAGGCGGAAGGTCTCAATGAAGAAGAGCACACCGAAAGCGTAGAAGATTCGCCAAATCCGTGGCTATCCTCCCCTGCGATGCAGGGATCCGTTGAGATCGCAACAGAACGAGAGGGCAAGGCGTGCTGGGTCTTCGAGATCTGCAGAAACGGCGAGTCGATCTCGACCCTCACGCTCTCGTGGGCCGATTACGACTGGTGGTCACCAGATGGTCGACACACTCCATCACAAGTTGCGCACGCGGTTGTCAAGGTCTGGCAGTGCGCTCGATCACCCGATGGCGGTGAGAATGGCATTCCAGCGAAGTTCGACGCGAGCACGATTCGGCGCCGCGTTGCAGACGCGGATCGTCTCATCAGCGAGCAGCTCGAGGTGACTCTGTAATCGCTGAGGTTCCGCTGTGCCCCATGAGCGGCTTGCGCTCTTTCACGCGAAAATAGACTGGAACCTCAACAAAGAACGTTGCGCCGCGGCCGGGTTCTGAGACAACTCCAACCACCGCCCCAAGCATGTGCGCCAGTTCTCGGCAGATCGCAAGCCCCAATCCAGTCCCTCCATGCATCTTTGTGTGGCTCGCGTCAACCTGACGAAACTTCTCGAAGATCGTCTCTTGCAGATCGAACGGAATCCCACTGCCCTGATCGCTGACGGAGATGCGAATCGCTGGCCGAGATTCGCTCACGACAGTCCGCGCCTCGATACGAACCTGGCCACCCGCAGGAGAAAACTTCACCGCGTTCGAAAGAAAGTTGTAAAGAATCTGCTGCAACTTGCCTGGGTCAGTCTCGACCGACGTCAAGTGTGGATCGATCTCGACCGCGATGTCGATCTGCTTCGCCATCGCCTGAGGACGCATGATCGTTTGCAGCCCCTCAAGAATGTCGGCGATGCTCACTGGAGCCACCGCAAGCGACATCCGCCCCGCCTCAATCTTGGCCATATCGAGCAACTCATTGATCATGTCGAGCAACATGCGCGCGCTCGTGAGAATGTTCGAGATGTACCGCACGCGCTTTGGATCTGCCTGTGCGTCAGAACGGGCGATTTCTTCGAGCAGTTCGGCGAATCCGATCACTGAATTGAGCGGCGTGCGCAGCTCGTGAGAGACATTCGCGAGAAACTCGCTCTTGAGTCTGTTGGACTCGAACAACCCCACATTGACCTCGGACAACTCCACGACCTTGAGATCGAGCGAATCATTCATTGATCGCAGCGAGGACTGCACCTTGTTGACCTCATCAAGCATTCCATCGAACGCCCGCGAGAGTTCCTCGAGCTCATCTCCCGTTCGCAGCGCGCTTCGCACATCAAACTCACCTCGCCGAACCTTCTCGGCGCTCTCGCGCAATCGGCGCACCGGCGAAAAGATGAGCTTGGTCAGGATCAGAGAGAAGACGACGACCGCAAGTCCCGCGGCGACAACACCTCCCACGATCAAGTACCAGCGATTCGCCTGAGTTTGCTGGGCTGCAAACGCGCTCGTCCGCTCGATTACCAGGATCGCTCGAAGCGGATCTCCCAGCGACAACTCCGCTGCGTGTGGAGCGAAATCGACGAACCGACGGTCCTGGATGGCACGCCATTGGCTTTCGCGCAGCGCGTGCGAATAGCGATACACGACTCCCCCTTCACTTGCGACCGTTGAGAAGAACTCCTCTTCGGTCGGATCCGCGACAAACTGTCGATGTGCTTGCTCGACGAATGGGTCTGCGATTCCACCCTCTTCGATGCGCTCGACTGTCACAACCCGAATGGGAATCGGAATCCCTTCGACGCGATTGAGATCGAATCCGTTTCGCACCCAAGTCTCGGCGAGTTGCCGTGACATCTCGCGCTGGCTTTCGTCAACACTCCGTTCGAGTCGCACCCACGGAACACTCAGCGCCCCTGCGAGGATCAGAACAATCGATCCTCCGAAGAGAATCTGGCATTTGTTGGCGAGTGACGGTCCGCGTGCCATTAGTACAGCCTAGCGAGATGACTCTACGCTTATCCTGCGCCAATGCGCCGTGAAGGAACCAATCCGCAGAGCGTCGAGATGTCCGATGTGCTGTGCGATTTCTGCCACTCCTCGTGGACTCTCGACCGCCCCTTCATTGAGGGACACCAAGGGGCGTGCATTTGCGGCGTCTGTCTGACCACCGCCTACCGCGCGATCTGCCTCGCACACTGCGATGACGCGATCTCAGGGGTGCCAACACGCTGCACGATGTGCCTCGAGGATCGCTCCGATGCGTGCTTTCGAAGTCCGGCGTTCCCCGAGTCGGTGATCTGTACTCGGTGCATCGCCATGGCGGCCAAGGCTCTCGCTCGAGATGCAGACAGCGCGTGGACGGTCCCTACCTCTGAAGCGACGACCTCATGACATCGACTAGGACATGGGGCTGAGATCGTGGACCCTGCACGTGGAAAACAACTGGACGTCGGCCAGATCGGTCTCGGTCGCGCAGACCTTCCAGCACACGATGCGGGGCCATTCGACGCTCGAGCACTCTTTGCGTTTCCCACTCGCCCATTCGAGATCGAAATCGGCTCTGGCAAAGGGACGTTTCTCGTGCAACAGGCGTCTCTGCAACCCGAGTCGAATTTTCTCGGCATTGAGTGGACCGCAGAGTTCTGGCGCTACGCCAGCGACCGCATTCGCCGACGCGAACTCTCGAACGTGCGACTCCTGCACACTGACGCGACTGAGTTCTTTCGCTATTGGTTGCCCGACGGAATCGCGCGGGTGATCCATTTGTACTTTAGCGATCCGTGGCCAAAAAGTCGCCATCACAAACGCCGCGTCGTACAAGACGAGTCGCTACGACAGTTTCACCGTGTCCTCGAAGCGGCCGGAGAATTGCGCATCGTCACCGACCACGTCGACCTGTGGAACTGGTACCGCGAACACGCCGCCCGCAACACCCACCTCTTCGCCGAGCGTCCCTTTGTCGCACCCGACTCAGCGCAAGAAGGCGAGCTCGTCGGCACGAACTTTGAAAGGAAGTTTGCCCGCGAAGGCCGCCCGTTTATGGCGATGACTTTGGTGAAGGTGTCGGGAGCTTCTGCAGGTCGTTCGATGTTCGAACCACCCACTCGCACACCAGTTTCGGCACCTCAGGATTCATCGTCTCTTTGATCGAGGCGTACTCGTCCACCATGCCAGTCCGGGCGGTCTGAAAGAGGTGATTCGCCTTCGAGATCAACACGATCTCTGGCTTCACGGGACTCACGAGTCCCCCAGATTCATAGGGAAGCTTGTTGAACTTCGGCAGGACCTGCAAGTCGAGCTCGCCAAAGAGAACGAGCAATGGAACGCTGATCTTCGAGAGCGCTGGCGCTGGGTCGAGCGCGAGAAAAGTCCGAGCCCACGGAGACGTGACTTGGGACAGCCCGAGCGTCTTCGCGAGGCTCAGTTGTTGCGCCGTCGCCTTCGTCTTCAGCGCTGCACACTGTGCCTCGACGAGTTGCTCCATCATTGCCTCGAGCGCCTCGTCGCCTTCGCCGCGGACAACTGCAGCGAGCAGCTCGCGTTGGATCTCGCCAGCAAACGCGACGTCGCTTGCCGCAGCTCCCATCCTGAGCTGCATCGCCGCCGTTTGCGTCACCATCACTTCTGCGCCAGTGATGCCCGTTGGCGCGAGCAACACGCCGAAGTTCATCGCAGGACTCGGACCCTGCGC
>SYHM01000159.1 GCA_005799205.1 Planctomycetia bacterium
GGAATTGGCATTGGATTGACCAGCGCGTTTGGGATCACCGTTCCCGGAGAGCGTTTGGCGTTTCGGATGAGTTGGCAGATTCCGCTGATCGCCGCATTTGCAGTGACCCTTATCTGTACGGCGAGTGCGGCGCTTGGAATGTGGCGTGTGCTGCGACTCGATCCTGCAGATGTGTTTCAGGGATGACCAGATGCATGTGATGCTTCCATCCTCATGTGCGGTTCGAGCGCGCGGTGTTGACAAGGTGTACGAGACAGGCGACACACAGGTCGTCGCGCTACGGGGCGCTGATCTGGAAGTGCACTGCGGCGAGATCGTGATGCTTGTCGGGCCATCGGGGTGCGGTAAGACCTCATTCATCTCGATCATTGCAGGATTGCTTGCTCGAAACGGTGGGTCGCTCGAAGTGTTCGGTCAGGATCCCCAGCTTCTTTCACCCGAGGCGCGAACGGCGTGGCGACTTCGAAACGTCGGATTCGTGTTTCAGCAGTTCAATCTGATTCCAACCCTGTCGATCGCAGAGAACGCGGCGATTCCACTGGTCTTGCAGGGGATCGATCGGCGAGTCGCCATCACGCGCGCGGCTGAAATGCTCGACCGTGTTGGACTCGGTGGCCGAGAGCGGTCGAGTCCGACGCGACTCTCTGGAGGACAGCAGCAGCGCGTCGCGATCGCGCGGGCGCTCATCAACGCCCCGCGCATCCTTGTCTGTGACGAGCCCACCAGCGCCCTCGACGGCGCGACCGGCTTGCGAGTGATGGAACTCGTCGCCGCTGCTGGTCGCGCGCCAGATCGGGCAGTGATCGTTGTGTCGCACGATGATCGCATTTATCACCTCGCTGATCGCATCATTCACATGGACGATGGTCGCGTCGACCGAATCGAAACGCCTTCCCGAAAGCCAACTCATGCTTAGCCCATCTGCAAAGATCCGTGCGCTGATTCCGGTTCGATACCTCTTGATTCCATCGGTTGCATTGCTTGGAATCGGGTTGGCTGTGTACACCGTGAGGTCACAAGTGCCGCGTGTGCCCGTTGCTTCGGCCGCGGTCGAGCCCCCAACGAGCCCATTCGCGCAGCGAATTGCCGGAATCGGCACTGTCTTGCCAGCGACGGACATCGTGAGTGTCGGAACTGCCATTGCTGGAGTGATCGAAGCGGTCGCGGTGAAAGATGGTGACGCGGTCACGGAAGGTCAACTGCTCTTTCGGATCGACGGGCGGCAAACCCGCGCCGAGCTTGAGGCTTCGAAGGCTCGGCTTGTCGTCGCCGAAGCGAAACTCGCGGCGCAGCGCGCTCTGCCCCACGTGACAACCCTTCGGCAGAGCGACTCGGCCGTTGCCTCGGCGAGGGCGCATGTCGTCGACGCGAGGGGTCGACTTGAGCGACTCGATGAACTCGGCGCGAATACCTCGACGAGCCGGAACGAGCGTCCCCGGCTTGAGTATGAACTCGCGGCGGCCGAGGCAGAACTCGAGCGCGCCGTTGCGCAACGAGATGAAGTCAAGCAGGGGGCATGGCCAGAGGACCTCGATGTCGCGGCGGCCGAGGTGGCCGTTGCCAAGGCGGACGTCACGCGGTCGCAGACGCAGCTCGAACGAGAGGCGGTGAGGTCACCAATCGCTGGCACCGTGCTCTACGTAGACCTCGATCCGGGAGAGCATGTGGTACCAGGGGCAGAGCAGCAGGCGGTCGCCCTCGGAGCACTCGATCCTCTGCATGTTCGAGTGCAAATTGACGAGATGGACGCCTGGCGCTTTCGTCCCGAGTCGAAAGCGGTCGCCGCAGCGCGGGGCGGATCACGCGCCGTTTTTGAATTGCGGTTCGTGCGCCAGACGCCGCTCATGATTCCAAAGCGACTCCTCAGCGGTGATTCTGCCGAGCGCGTTGATGTGCGTGTGATGGAGGTTGAATACGAACTCGACAATCCGCACACGATGATGTTGTTGCCAGGGCAGCTCGTGGATGTCTTCATCGAGGCCGCACCTGAGAGCCTCGACGCGGGTCAGCCCTCGTAGCGCGCGGGCGAGATCACGAGGGCAGCTTGCGCAGCGCGGCGACGAAGAACCCTTCAAGCGGCGGAAGGATTCGCCGAGCGAGGCTAAGCGATGGATGAAGCAAGGCGCCGCCCCACTGTGTGAGCGCTGGCGCGGCACCTGGAAGGGGGTGCACGATCGGAATCAATTCGATGCGATCGGCGTATCGCTCGAGAGCACGCTGCACGACGAGTTCATTCTCTTCTGGAGCGTAGGTGCACGTCGAATACACAAGCGTGCCGCCAGGGCGAAGCGCGTCGATCGCTGAGTGCAAGAGCGCCTTCTGGAGCGACGCGAGTCGCGTCACCTTCGTTCGAGACCAATCGGCGAGTGCACGCTCGTCTCCTAAGTGAATGCGACCTTCACCACTGCATGGAACATCGACGAGGACGCGGTCAAACTGCATCGGATGCCCTCGCCCCCACCGTTCGCCGTGCGCGCAGATGCACTCAGCGTGCGCACCCAGCACGCGAAGTACCTCTCGGAGGCGGTAGAGGCGCGGGCGGCTTGAATCGAGTGCGATCAGGCGTCCACGGTTGCGCATCATGGCCGCAATCTGTGAAGTTTTGCTGCCTGGAGCTGCGCAAAGATCGAGGACCGCCTCACCTGGCTGTGCTGCCAGCAGAAGAGGAGGAATCATGCTTGAAAGTGACTGGATGTGAAAGGCCCCCGAGGAGTGGCGCGCGAGCGATTGCAATTCACGGACGGTCGCAGCGGTCGTGAAGGCGAAGTCACACCAGCCAACTGGTGCACACTCGATGGAAGCGCTGCGCAGTGCACCGAGCGTCTCAATGGGGTCCGCACGAAGTGGATTGAGTCGAATTGATGTTGGTGAGTGATGTGTCGTCGCATGCGAGTCATCGCTGACGATGAGTGCGAGTGCCTCGGCCGGCAAGACTTCGCGCAAGCGGTCGCGCAGTTCTGTTGGCAAGCCAGGTGGACTCATCGAGCGGCGCTCAGAAGTGCCAGTCGCATCGCGCTCTCGTCGGCGCTCTTGAAGTACCGCGGAAACTCATACTGCTGCTCGATCATGGCTGGATCGACAAGTCGTTCGACGCGCGCTCCCGCTGCCTCTGCGACCTGATGAATGTCGGTCACTTCGAGATCGAGCCGGCCGATGCGCGCGGCAATGAACTGGTGATACTGCTCCGTGTGTGCGCGCGCGCGAGGTGTCAAAGACTCCCGCGGCCCAGAAAACTCAAGAATGACCTTCGCGTGTGGTGAACCAGCGAACGCGCACCCAATCAGCGCGACCAATTCGTCTCGCGATATGTAGTAGGAAAGCCCTTCGAGCACCCACAGTGCGGGTCGCTGCGGATTCCATCCATGAGCAAGGAGTCGTTCATGCAATGCCTGGGGCGAGCGCACATCGCAGGTCGTGCACGAGATTCGGCGCGAGATCGCCGCCGAAGCGCACTGCGCGATCAGAGTGCGCTTGGCATCCATATGCTCAGAGTCAAGTTCAAATGCACTGCACCGTGGGTGGGTCGCACACCAATCAAGTGCGAGTGGTGCGAGTCCTGCCCCAGGAACCACCAACTGACCGGTGACGTCGGGATCGCACCGCGCGAGGTCTTGCATCCACCCCCAGATGCACGCCTTGCGAAGTCGAACCCGCTGGGCCGCGTCGGGTGAATCGCGCGCCGCCTGCGCGGCGAGTTCGGTTCCGCTTGAAAGATCAAGTGCTGCAGTCAGGGCGCGGCCTTCTCGAGTGCGCGCGACTTGATCTCCTCCGAGTAGCAGCACCATCGCGGCGGTACATCCTGCGCGCACAGGGGGAGTGGTCGTCACGCCGTGAGGCTACGCACAGGTGAAGCTACGCACAGGTGAAGCGTCTTGGGGAACTGGTATGTACTCGATAGAATTTCTGGCAATCATGGAACAGGCACTCGGCTACGCAATGGCGGCACTCGTCGGATTTTCGCTGAGCGCGGCCTGCGGCATGCGGATCTTTGCGCCGCTGGCGCTGCTCTCAGTGGCAGTTCACTTTGGATGGGTGAATGCGGGTGAATCATTCTCGTGGGTGGGAAGCACGCCCGCAGTGTGTTGCTTTGCAGTCGCATGTGTCGTCGAGATGTTGGGGATGATGATCCCGTGGCTTGATCACATCCTTGACATCGCTGGCGCTCCCGTTGCCGCGGTGGCTGGAACGGTTGTGATGGCGACTCAACTGGCAGCAGGCGCGGGCGTTGATACGTCGGTCGTTCCACCTTGGGTGACGTGGTCGCTCGCAGCAGTCGTTGGAGGGGGCGTTGCAACTGGGGTGCACATCGCCGCGGGGACAATCCGTGCAGGTTCAACTGGTGTGAGCGGTGGATTGCTGAATCCGATCTTCGCTCTTGTTGAGACAGTGTCGAGTGTTGTTCTTTCGGCACTGGCGCTGCTTCTGCCAGTCGTCGCGGCGATCCTTGGGCTACTGTTGGTGATCGCAATCATCGTGTTCTCACTCGCGATTCTGAAATGGATCGCGCGCAGGGGGGCGGCGCGAGCAAAGACGGTGCAAGCGACAAGTTGAGCGTCACCGGGCGCCCAGCGCTTGTCGGATGATTGAACAAGAAAAATGGGCGTGTTCTGGGGTGGTTCTCACGCGGCACCGTAGGGTCGGCCGCGCAACACTGGATGCGTCATTCAGGAACGCGCGAGGGCGCAGTGCGTGGGTTGCAGGTGCAAGCGCCACGAAAGCGAGAAGTGAACATGATGTCTTCGAGAACGGCGATGTGCGTGGTCTTCGCACTCTTATGCGCTGCGCAGCGTGCGCAGGGTGGGATGGTCCTATGTGGATGGAACTTCAACGGCCCCAAGGGAACCTCCGATGCATCGGTCGGTACTGGCGTTGCGACGACGCTCGGGGGGGTTTCGTCCACATTCTCTGCCGGTGCTCCTGTTGACAGTGACGCAGCAAGTCCAGCAGAAAACAAGGGATGGAATCTGGCTGCGTTTGCCGCTCAGGGGACTGGAAGCGGAGAACGGGGTGGATCGTTTGCGACGTCAACGGTGGGCTATCAGTCGATTGCTGTGTCGTGGTATGAGCGCCACTCGGCCTCTTCGAGCCGATTCACACAACTTCAATACTCGCTCGATGGCACAGCGTTCAGCAGCGAAGGCCTTGCCGACAATGGAATCTTCGAAGCGGTTCTCGGTGCTGATGTCTGGCAAGCGCAGCGGCGCGTCGACTTTAGTTCGATCGTCGGCGCCGCTGGAAACGCAAAGTTCGCCGTACGTGTCGTCAGCATTTTCGCCCCAGGTACGAGCGCATACGCGGCGACTGGATCATCGTCAAACTACTCCGGAGCGGGCACGCTTCGCTTCGATCTCGTGCAGGTCGAGGGGGTCGCTGTTCCTGCGCCAGCAGCGGCGGCGCTGGGAGCCGCCAGCATCGCGGTCGCCGTCGCGGGTACGCGAAAACGCGGGTGACTCGGGTTGACTTGATTCTCGGTTGCCGAGCCTAGACTGTGGGGAGCGAGAGCAGTGCGCTCTTGCTCCCCACCTTCGGAGGCAACCAGGTCATGCTTACTCCTTTCATTCCGCTGCTCACGCTCGCGCTCTGCTCTCATGCGTCTCTGCAAGCGACTACGCCTGCGGTGGCAGGGCGCGTCGCAATCGGCGTGGCTGCAGCCGACGTGCTTCCAGCGCTCACGCAAACACTTGCGACGCGCGCGGGGGAAGGAGCGCTCGAACTCGATCGCGTGAAGCAATCGCTCGATGGCCAGTTGATCACGGCGTTTGGAGCCACAGCGAAATTTGATGTGATCGCGCGAAGCGACTGGCCGCACTTGATCCGCGAGCAGGACTTCGTGATGAGTGGCAATGTCTCAGCGATGGATCCCCAGGCCGCAAAGAGTTTTGAGTTGAGCGGCATTCGTTGGTTGATTGTGCCGCAGATTGCAGATTTTCAGGACTACATCGAGGCGGCACACTTTGAGGGGCTCGGCCAGAGGCTCTCTCGGCGTCTCGTCAAGCTCGGGCTCGTTACAAAGGTCTATGACACTTCGACGGGGCGGCTCGTTGAGAGTGTGAATTCCCAAACTGATGAGCAACAGATTGTGAACGATCCGACGAACTCGTCCGTGCAGGGGGGCAGGATCACCGACTCGATGATCTTCTCGATTGCTCGCACGAGCGCGCAGCAAGTAGCGCTCGACGTCATTGACCGACTCATGCCAGCGCAGATCGTCGCGATCACGGATCGCATCGCGACGATCAGCCGCGGCGCTGGCGGTGGCATCGCTCCTGGGCAAGTGTGGCAGGTGTTCGCGAGGGGAAAGCCGCTCGTTGATCCAGACACGGGCGAGTCGCTCGGCAGTGAGGAGGTTGCAGTGGGGTGGCTTCAGGTTCAAACTGCCGACGGTCGCACGTCGCGTGCAGCGCTCTGCGGAGAGGATTTCGGAGTGGCATCTGGATGCATCGTTCGCCGCTCGAACCACACGATGTGCCCCGCAACCAGTGAGAGCACCCCTCACACTTCAGCGACGCCGCTGAGTGTGTCGCCTGCGAACGCGACTCAGGGTGCACTTGTACCGGTTGCATCCCCCGCGTCCGTACCGGCGCCTGCCTCGTACCCCGCGCCGAAGAGTTCAACGGCGTCAGGCCTGAGGCGTCCAACGGCTGCCATCTTCGTAAAGAACCGATCGACTGAGATTGCGCCCGAAAAGGTCATGGTGCTCGAGGACTATCTCTCTGCTGAGGTCGACAAACTCTGCTTCGCAACGGTGAGTCGCGAGGACACGCTCAACGCTGTCGCGCGGTTCGCGACAGCGGGAGCGAATGCTGGCACCCAGCTTGACTCGAGTCAAGAACTCGACCGCTTGCTCTCGGATGAAACCAGCGCGCTCCGGCTCGCGCAGCAGATGGGGGTCGATTACATCATGATCGCGTCGATCACGGCTTATATCAAGGACACGATTGACTCGCAGGCGCTCGGAGAGAAGTCGAGCATTCGTTCGGCACAGATGGATGTCACCTACCGAGTACTCGGACGCGCCGAGGGTCAGGTCATTATGAGTGATGTTGTCTCGGCGGTGGAACGCATTCGCGACTCATCGACACTGCACCAAACTCGAGACTTGATAGACCTTGTGATTCGACGCTGCGCGAACTCGGTGGGGGAGAGCATCGCAAAACGCTGCAACGAGCCCGGTCTTTCACAAAGCGGCGCACTGCTACAACCGGTCGACTTTCGCGTTCGGTGCACGATGCAGGACATGGCAATTCCTGGCGTCGTGACTGATCCGGCCACAGGCCGATACATCGTGAGCGGGGTGCAGTGGAATCTGCTGCCGACAACGGCCTCGGTTGCGATCGACGGCATCGTGATGGGAAGCGCTCCAGACACGATTCGAGTCCTTCCTGGGCTTCATAAGGTGCTCGTCGCAGCCGAAGGATTTCGACAATGGGAGCGAACCGTTCTTGTGCGTGATGGAATGGAACTTGCGGTGGCATTGCAGCTGACAGACGATGCCCTCGCTCGTTGGCGCGAACAATTGCGCTTCGTGCAAGGGTTGACCCAGCAACAGCAGCTGACCGACGCCGATGTTGATGTGCTTCGATCCACGGCTGAATTCATCCGCAATTCGCGCGTTGTCCTCGATGTGCAGAATTCAACGACAGTCAATACCAACCAACCTCCGACCTACATCATTCCAGGATGGTGGCCGAGCGCGAATGCCGCAGTGAGGCCATGACGCGAGACCGCGCCCAACGGTCGCTGATCGTCGCGGCGATGCTCGCGGTGGCGTGCGGCTGCGGCGGGTGCAGTCATCACAATCGGATGAAAGATGTCGTCGATGCCTTCGACGACGGCGACTTCTCGAAGGCGCATTCGCAGATGCAACCTGTGTGGGAGAAGTACCACGATGAGGCAGTTGACGCTGTCATCTTCGACCTTGAGCAAGGAACGATTGCGCGCGCAGCTGGGCAGTGGGATGCGAGCATCCTTGCGTTCGACGAGTCGTGGAATCGGATGGAGCCCTACCTCGATATCGCCGCTGACACCAAGGTCACCGAAGAAGTTGCGGCAGCGATGACCAATCAGAGTGTGCGAACATATCGAGGCACGACCTACGATCGGATTCTTGCGTGCACATACCAGGCGATGAACTACCTGCAGATCGGGGATCCTGCGAAGGCAGGGGTCGAGTTCGTCCGCGCGCGAAGGTGGCAAGAAGACGCAGTCGACCGCGAGCGAGCTCGAATTGACCAGGAGAATCAAGAGTGGCGCGATGCAAACGAGCGCGAGGGTGCGAAGTACCAGCCGCAGTCAACGCTCGACAGTCCAGAGTTTCGCGAGAAACTTGATGCTGCGTACCAACCGATGGCGCAGTTTCAGGGCTATGCCGACTACGAAGTGCCGTTTGCCACATGGATGCGCGGGGTTTTCTATCTCGGTCGAGGCGCGCCAGGCGATTACGAACAGGCGAGGCAGTGTTTTGCTCGGACGGCGGGGATGCTCGGCAAGCACGGTGGCGCGCAGGTCGCTGGGGATGCGTTGCTCGCAAGTGACCTTGCTGGCGGGCGCGCGCCGCAGCGACTCTGCTACATCGTGCTCGAGAGTGGGCTTGCGCCAAGCCGCAAGGAGCTACGGATCGACATTCCGCTTTTCTTGCCTGGAGTTCCGTATGTCGGCGCCGCATTTCCACAGCTCGAGTATCACGCCTCAGCAATTGACGGGTTTCATGCGCGGGTTGGATCGCAAGCACCCTCGAGCACAATCTTGACCGACGTCGATTCGATTGTCACGGTCGACTTTCGAAACCGCCTTCCAGCGATCATCCTCGCAACGCTCGTGTCGAGCGCATCCAAGGCAGCAGTCTCATATGCGCTCTACGCTGGATCGCAAAACGCAAGCAGGTCGCAAAATGGTGGAAGTGCCGCTGGCGTGCTCGCCGTGCTGTACCTCGCATCAGTGCTCTATCAGGTGGCGGTGAACAACGCAGACCTGCGAACGTGGGAGTCGCTTCCCAAGCAGTTCTGGTACGCGCGCGTTTACCTGCCGCCAACTGGAGGGGAGATCGACATCACACTTGCGGATGGCACCGCGATTGGCAGCGTGCGACCGACCGACGAGATGGTCTCTGTGGTCTATCTGAAGAGCGTTGCCCCTGGTACTCCTCTCGCGGTGCATACATTTGGGATTCCACGTCAATGAACACACCTACCCGAAACTCGTCGCCACAGTCACTCTCCGCGCCATTCTGCGGAACCGTCACTCTCGTGTTCGCCATCTGCTGCGCACTTGCGGCGTGCAATCTCACGAACACCGTGAGGCCGATCCGAGGAAGCGATGGCGCCATCGCGAGCGTCGAACAATCGGCACCCAACTGGTGGCTTGACTCGAAGGCAACGGTTGTGGACGCGCGCGAGAGCATCGTGAGCGGTGACACGAAGCGGGTTCAGGTCTCGATCTACTCCAGCCAGATGCAGCAACAGCGGTTCTCGTACCGATTCGAGTGGTACGACCGCAGTGGGATGCGCGTTGCTGGGATGGACTCATGGAAGAGCCTCATGATTCTTCCCAAGCAGACGCTGACTGTAGACGCCACCGCCCCGAGTCCAACCGTGACCAATTGGATGCTGCAGATTTCGGATACGAACTACCCTCTCGATTCGACCTCCCCCTAACGACCAGACGCTTTCGACAACTGGAGTCTTCTCATGACCTCATCTTCATCCGTGCCGGTGTGTGCCGTCCTCATCGCTGTGACCGCAGTGTGCGGCTGTCAGCCCGCGCAATATGTTGACTCGAAGGGTTCGAACCTGGTTGTCAGCATGAACCAAGTCAACATTCAAGATTTTGAAGCGGCGAGCGAGGCGCTCGTGGGCGGCATGGTGAACAGCGGAGTACTCGCCAAAGCGCCGCGGCAGCCAGCGGCATTGGCCATTTCGCGCGTCGTCAATGACACGAGCCGGCAGTTCGACACGGATCAACTGATGAAGAAGATCCGCATCGCACTCTTGCAAACTGGCAAGGTGCAAGTCACGCAGGCAGTCGGATTTGGTGGCACAGTCGAAGATCCGATGGCGAAGGAAACCTACGAGGCGAAGCGATTCCTCGATGGCAAGTCTCAGACGCCGGTCGACCTTCCAGACTTCACAATCACCGCAAAGATTCTCGAGAATGCGACCTCTGCAGGAAGCACGAAGCAGATCTCGTACATTTTTCAGATGTCGCTCGCCGACACCGCCTCAGGCAGGCTTGTGTGGGAGGGCGAGAAGACGATCACAAAGCAGGGCGAGAAGAACGCGATCGGATTCTGAGCGGCACGCTCACGGAGTGGGAGGGACCGATGAACCTGACTGCTGCGACTGCTTGAGTTGCGCTTCGAGTTGTTGGGTCTTGAGCTTTTCCTGCTTGAGTTGCTCCTGCGCGATCTGCTCTTGCGTCTGCGCTGCGGCCTTTGCATCACTCTGTGCAAGCTCCTTGCTCTTTGAATTGTCCATCAGGTTCCCAACGACAGCGCCACCGATTGCACCTGCGCCAGCACCGATCGCAGCGCCCTCCCACCCGCCGATCAGTCCTCCTGCAAGTGCGCCTCCTCCAGCCCCAATCAAGGCACCGTTCCCAGTGTCGTTCTGGCAGCCAGTTGAAGCGACAAGAGTTGCGAGTATTGCGGCAATGATCGGACGGTGAGAGAAATGCGCGTTCATCTTGTCACTGTAGCCGTGGGGTGTGTTTGTTACCAAATCGACCGTGAACTATCTCACAGCCGCATGCGCTTCATGGAGCGTTGAGAAACACGAAATCACCCGATCAATCCCAGCAATTGCAATGGTCTGCGCCGCATCGCTCGCAGGCTTCACAACCGCGAAGGTTCCGCCGTGGTCCTTCGAATGCCGATGGCCAGAGACAATCGCGTGCAGCCCTGCGCTGCTGATGAATGTGACCTCCGAGCAATCGAGTATGACGCGCGTGTGCGAATGAAAGCCATCGATGATCGCTCCGCGTGCGCGATCACCAGAATGAGCGTCAAGGCGCCCGCGAAGCACGAGAGCCAACACGCCATCCGACACAGCGGGTGAGATCTGCAACGTGTCGTTTAGATTCATCGGTTGCTTCTACGGTAGATCATGGATTCACCTGGGGCAAGCCGTCGATTGCGACACGGAATCCAAACGGCGAGTTGACCGTACCCGCTGGAATGCCGCTTCGAAAGTCGAATGCCGCCGCCGCAGGTTGGTCGCACCACGCACCACCTCGAATGGCTCGCTGCACCGGTCCGGTCGATGCGGGATCGACAAATGCATCCTCGCACCACTCCCACACATTTCCAGCGAGATCGTGGAATCCAAGTGAGTTGGCATCTTTCGTCGCGACGGGGTGCGATGTGTTGTGTGCCCATGGACTCATCCAACTGTTGCGTTCAGTCGCGGCGACACTGTTCAGGGGAGTGTGACTCGAGGCTGAGTGCGGAAATGCGCACTGAGTCCATTGAGCCTCGCTCGGCAATCGATATCCGCCGGTCGGGTTCACTCGCACAAGGGCGCTCGTGATTCGACGAGACGAATCGCGCTCGACCGAGGCGAGTTCATATCGCAACGAGAGTCCATCGCGTGTCGAGAGCGCATTGCAGAACTCTGCGGCATCGAACCAGCTCACGGAGTCGACTGGGCGATCGAGTGCTTCGGCCCCATCGGTCAAGAGCGATGGATTTCGCGAGAGGACCTCAAGAAACTGCCGCTGCGTGACTTCTGTTCGTCCGAGTCGAAACGGAGAATCTCCGAGCACTGTGACGAGGGAAATGCCCAGGTGATCGCATGCGCGGCCCCCTCGGGGCGATGTGAGGGGCATTGATTGTGGCGCCGCGATCGTCGCTTCAACGGGAGCGGCCGTCAGCAACACCGCTACTGGCGTCGCACGGCGGGCGGAGGTCGTTGTGTCGTACTGAACTTCGTATCGAATGCGATCGCCTCGCGCGAGCTGGAGTGGTGTAGCGAATACATACCCGCGGTCGAGCATTGCCCTGTAATGGTCGATCTCGATGATCGGGGACGCGGTGCCCTGTGCGTCAATTCGGCGAAGTGTGACCGCTCGCGCGCGCATGTCGGGGCGCAACACGATTGCGACGACATCAAGCGGCTCATGAAGTGGCTCAGAGGTGACGTTGACTCGCTCGTCGATGCGAATAGAGGGGGCGCTTCGATCGGGGATCACGCAAAAGTCGCGGACAACTCGCGCACCTGCACGGGCAGGAAGTGCGCGAAGCACCGCGCCAGCAGCGAGGGAGCGTCCCTTGCCGCTTGTGAGTGCTTCAGCGACTAGTGTTGCATTGGGTGGAATCTCGAACGCGAACCCCTCAGGCAATTCAAACCTGCCGTCGACCCCGATCGCACCAATTGATCCACTTGTGCGATCGGGAAGGTCGCCAAGGCGACCGAATCCTGGCCCTGGGTCTGACTCGTCGAGTGCTTGCGCGACCGGCGAGTTTGAAACGAGGAGGTTGTAGCGAACTGGGAGTGTGGGAGTCTCTCGCGTCGCTTGCCAACCTCGAATGCGAATCGGATGATCGTTGTTGAGTGGGACTGAAAACGACCTGAGTGCATCGGGATCTTCTGGGTTCGGAATCCAGCCGAGGGCGACGGCAGCCTCGAGCGGGCGATCTTCAGTTGGTGGAGTGGAGTCATCGGCGAGAACAACCGGTGGCGGGATACCTGAGGGAGTGACAACGAACCCGTCGCGCTTCCACTTCTGAAATGCGGCGAGTTCGCCTGCTGAGAGTTGACGCGCATCGCGCAGTTCGCCCGACCACCGCGCAGGCAACCACGGAGGCATGACGCCAGTCTCGACTGCGCGCACAGCGGTTGGTCCATGGCGTACGAGATCGGCGTCACTCACCAGTGGAAATGGTCCCGGACCAGCACCCATGTGGCAGTCGACGCACAGGTCGCTGATGACGTGGCGCACGACATCGTGCGGATCGTCCATCAACGATTCCGCTGCCGAATGCATCGGGAACGCGATCGTCCAGAGCAGAGCAAATCGAACGACGAAGGAAGTCACACCGAACAACTTACGGGCATGATCCCCATGCGGCGAGCATCGCTGTGAGGTCAGCAGCGTCCACGCGACCATCTCGGTTGAGGTCTCCAGCACCACCGACGGGACCCCAGTGTGAGAGCAGGACCGCCATGTCTGCCCCATCAACGACGCGGCTGAGGTCGGTGTCGGCTTCGCACGGGGTGCAGCAGAATGTCACCACGGTCTCTGTTGGCGTGTTGTGTCCACTGTTTGGTCCGGTGTTGCCAGTGACGAGTGTGCCGCGGTACTTCTGCCCGATCAGGTACGGATACTCACTCATTCCAGCGCTATCGACGGTGCCGAAGTAGGCATACGTTCCATTTGGGTAGTCGGGAGTCACGCACTGCCGGCCATTGCTTTCCCCTAGAACGCCAAGCCCAGGAACGTATTCAAAATCTTCGATGTACGCGCCGAGCGGATAGGTCGCCGAGACTGGTGGCCCATATTGATTCGCTGGCAACTGTGTTCCATTTGGAAGCGTCGTGCGCTGTGTGATGTTCCGCTTTCGCCATGACGTCGTGAGACGTGCGATACCACCTGAGCCATCAGCATTGGCGTAGCCGTAGGGTCCATAGATCGGAAAGCCGTCGAATGCATAGCCGATGATTGGAGAATGATGCGTTGGGTTGCCTGAGGGGATTCCAGGCGTTCGCTGATGGTGGTGGTACTCGACCATCGCAGGATGTCCGAGCGCGGTATCAAAGCCGCTTGCCTCGAACCACATCGCATTCTGGTGCCAAATGTTGAGGTTGTTGTATGAGCGTGCGTCAGAGGGATTGAACATCGTCACACCGTTGACGAAGACTCCGATGTGCCCCAAGCCAACGGTGGGAAGCGTGGTCGCGAGGACTGGGTTCCGTGGAATGCGAAAGGACCAATTCTGATTCGTGGGTGCACCTGGGTTTCCAGGCCACGGTCCAATCGCGTAGGAAGGGATACCCGTCGACGCGACATAGACGTAGCTCTGTCCAAACCGCACTCCCTGAACGTCAGCAGCAATTCCTTGGTAGCCAGTTTGCCCAGTTGTGTTGATCTTCCACGGAATCACAGCTGGAAAGACTGACTGCGCAGAGACTGTTGCAGTGACGAACGCCGACGCGCAAGACAGTAGAAGTGAATTCGCTCGATGGTTCATGTGTTGCATTCGCTTCACGTATTGGACGCCATCGAACAAGGGGGACTCGAATTCCGCAATTATTGCGTTGTCCAGTTGCTCAGGATGAAAACCAAATCAGCTCCATCGACAAAGCCATCACCATTGATGTCTGCCGTGGTTGTGCTGGTTCCCCACGCTGAGAGCAGCGTCGCGAGGTCCATCGCATTGACGATCTGGTCCCCGTTCAGATCGCCACTGACTGGAGTTGGGGTGCCCGATGCGTTGATGGTCAGGTTGAGGGTCGAGGTTCCATTTCCCTCTGAAAACGTTCCTGAAAGAAGCAGGTTTGCGGTGCTGCCAGCTGGGAGGACCGTTGGAAGGGGAAATGCTTGATCGACAATTGGTGGTGGCGGAGGAAGGGGACCAACAGGTTCGGTTGACGCCGAGGTTGCAGTAAATGTCGCGCTCGTTCCATTGACGGTCAGCGTTCCAGTCAGGGCGATGATCGTTGGAGTGGGATCGCCCCCGAACGCCTGCCCGCCCGCGCTCCCAGAGACGAGCACTGTGACCGGGATTGCGACGTTGACGGTGAATGTGTTTGGCGCAGTTTCGACGCGCGTGCCAATGGCGGGACCACTCTGCACGGCAGTTGCGAGACTCACCTCGCCCGTAGCCAGTGGGATCGTGATTGCGCCGACGGAGGGATAGATCGAGGTGGGTGAGACTGTGTGAAAGGATGGATACGAGATCGTCAGGTCAACGCCGACTGTGCCGGGAGTTCCATTGATGAGATCCGCGGTGAAGCCCGTGACCGACACCACCCCAGGTGTTGTGAGCGCGAGCACGAACGATCCCGCTGGATGCGAATTGATAGTGTCACCCATCAGGGTCGTTGCCGTATATGCGATTGGGTTGTTGCCTGAGCCGCCGAAATAGCCTGGGATGGTCTGCGTCCCAGTTGGATTCGTCGTTGCGTCGTAGTTGCCCTTGAAGGTTCCCGCGAGTGGATAGGAAAGCGTGAGCGACTGCTGTGCGGTGCTCGATGGCAGTAAGTGGAAGTCAAACGACGCCGCGAGCGCGCACGAGGTCGCGAGCAGCGAGAGCGCCAGTGGTGCATAGTGCATCAGTCAAAGGTACTCCCGCACTTACGGAATGCAAATACATTCTCGTCTATCCAATGAACTTCGATCGCA
>SYHM01000160.1 GCA_005799205.1 Planctomycetia bacterium
AAGAGCGCCACATTCGATGGATCGGCGCGATCGACATTGCACGAACAGTGCATCGGAAAGACATTCATGTCTGGAAGGTCGTAGTTCATCGCATAGAAAATCGACTTCTTGATCTCGCCGGCATACCGCGTGCCGATGATCAACACCGTTCGCTTCTCCAAACTCTGTGCGATGCACACAGGCCCCTTCGCGCCATACTTCGCGGGATCGTCCAACCGCAGACTTCCTGCATCGATCACGGTCCAATCCTGCGACCAATGCGCGAGATCTCCTGCATCGGCGTTGATGAAAAGTGTCTTCGCGAACAGACTGTGCCACGCCTCCTCCGTAATGACCGACACCTTCAGTCGATACTTTGGATCCGCTCCGGCATATCCGTCGAACCGGTAGAGCTGTTCACGGCGACCAAGCGAGGCAAGGACCAGTTTCTCGAGCGCATCGAAGTGCGCAGGCGACATGGGCTGGTTGACTTTGCCCCAATCGATGTGATCATGGATTCCAGCCGAATCCTCGAGGAACTTATCGTTCGGACTGCGCCCGGTTCGATCGCCCGTGTCACATGCAAGTGCGCCGTTGGCAGCCAGCCGACCCTCGCCGCGTTGAAGCGCATGCTCAACGAGGATGGCGCTTGAGAGGTTGCGAAGGATTTTCTCACTCGCGAATGGGTGGCGGGGCGAACTCGTGGCGGCAGAGAGTGTCGACATATGGCTCCTTGAGGGTGAGTCGCCAATAGTAACACGCATCGGCTCTCCAACCGACACGCATCACGCCTCGGTCTTTGCGCGGATCGATATTCCTTCCTAGACTTCCATTCTTCAGATGGCGGCCGGAGCTCAGTTGGTTAGAGCGCCGGGTTGTGATCCTGGAAGTCGCGGGTTCGAGTCCCGTCGGCCGCCCATCCTTTCCTTCGCACCCCTATATGCGATTTCACGCAATTCAGACAAGTCCAGTCTGGGAAGACCATGACGCCAATCGCGCGTTGATCGCCCGCGCGATCGAGGCACTCGCCCCAGCACCAAGAGATTTCGTGGTCCTGCCAGAGTTGTGCGAAACGGGCTTTTCGATGAACAGCACCCTCGCCGCGCGGGACGATTCTATTGCGTGGGGGTCGCACCTCGCCCAGAGCGCCAAAATCTGGCTGCAGTGCGGGATCGCCCGCAGACAGCCACACGGCGGCGTCGCGAACACTGCCACTTTGTTTTCCCCTGAAGGGCGCGAACACGGCTGCTATTGCAAGACATTCCTGTTCACCCCTGCTGGAGAGCACCATTCTTATTCGCCAGGAAACGGGCCGTGCGTCTTTGAGTGTGATGACGTGCGAATTGCTCCGATGATCTGTTACGACTTGCGCTTCCCCGAGTTATGGAGACACGCGATGCTCGATGGCGCAGAGATTTTTACACTTGGAGCATGTTGGCCATGCGCACGACTCGCGCAGAAACACGCGCTCATCGCCGCGCGAGCAATCGAGAATCAATCGTGGATCGTCGCTGCGAATCGCACGGGGTCAGAGCCAACGACCAACTACTGTGGCGGTTCAACGATCGTCGATAGCACGGGAATCGTTCACGCCCTCTGCGGAGTGGACCCAGGCTCGGCCTCCCACGACATCGACATCAAGGCACTGCGCGCGTTCCGAGAATCGTCGAACGCGCTATCGGACACTCAGCGACACTTCCTCGGACTGTGAATCACGTGGTGTTCGATTGACGGACGCGGACGAATTCGTAGACTTCGCGGCGCATCGTGCGTAGTCGGTCGAGAAAGAACTTTCAAGGATTCACCGGCGAATGAAACCAACGCTCCCTTGCGTCTCCGCAACGCGCGCTCCGAAAGTGCAACCAGCCACCGATGCGATGCAACTCGATGTGTTGCGACGCGCCTACTTCGCGAGTGCTCCATCGCACAGGCGCTGGCGCATTGGGATCGACGCTGTCATCGAACAGATCACCGCGCCGTCCCCACGTGGATCGGCGAGGTCGATCGCTTGGAAGTTTCCAGCGATCCAGTGGATCGACGACGTCATCATCGCCTGCGCGTGCATTGGAGGGGAACAGCAAGCGTGGCATCATGTGCAACTCGCAAACACTTGGAGATTGCGCGAGGTTGCCGAGTTACGACTGACTCCATCGAAAGCGACTCTGCTCGTTGAGCGGTTCTGGCGAGAGTTGCAAGTCGACACCCGACGCACGGACCTCATCGCAGGCATGCGGACCTACCGTGGCGGAGAGACGCTGGGCCGGTGGTTGATCTCTCGACTTCTGGCGCACGTCGAGTCACTGCCCACAGGTGCCATGACACGCGGGAATGTCGACACGATTCTTGACACATTGCCGCGATTGCGTACTCTCGGCTTCGAAGTTCCCGAGCCCGCTCGGGTTCCGCAGGCAACATAGCTCAGTTGGTAGAGCATCGCACTGAAAATGCGAGTGTCCCCGGTTCAAGTCCGGGTGTTGCCATTTCTCGCAACGACTTGACGCACGTGCTGCACATCCATCCCGTCGAGCGGGAAGTGCACCTCGAGCGCTTGCGCGAGCTCTCCCGAGTCAACGATCACGAAGAGCGCTGGGATTCCGAGCACCGAGGTCGTGAAGCGAATCGCGCGCGCAAGATGCCCAGGCGTCGTCGCTGCCACGAGCGTGCCGCGGTCGAACCGAAGTGGAACCATTCGAAACTGCCATGCCTGACGGGCACTCACAAGCGCAAGCGCGTGACGGTGTGGGCGGGTGAAGTCAGCGTCAAACTCTGCAGAAAGTGCACGGTACTGATCCACCCACGCACCCTCGACGAAATCGGGATCAATCCCGAACATCTCTTCGCACAAGAGACCAAACGGCCTGCCAACAACGCGCTGCCGTTGCAGGACTGCATCAACCTCTTCCTGAGTGAGCAAGCCCTGTGCAACGAGCAGTTCACCGATCCGAGGAACTCGAACGTGGAAGGCGGGGGCATTCATGGTGGCTGACTCGATCACGCTCCCTCATCGGGCGAGATGGGGATGGACTTTCGCTGAGTTAGAAACTTTGTCGAGATTGGCGGGTTTCGAGCTGGCAAAGGCGCGTCAAGGGGATTTGCGCGAATGAATCGGTCCGATCAGGCGCGTGTACACCGAGCATTTCGGTGGCTTGAGAGCAATCAAGCGCTCGAGATGGGCTCGCTCGCTCGGCGCCTCCGTCGTGCTGCGCACGACCGACGATTGCACACATCACTCTTGCGCGAAGTGCTACTCGCGCGCCACCTGGCACAGGCGGGGTTTCGGGTGAAGAGCGAAGTCATCACCCCGAACGGGAAGTCCTGCGACCTCGTTGCGACCCGCGGTGCACTCGTGCTGCATCTGCACGTCAAGTGTCTCGAAGCGGACACTCCCCCCGCCGCGGTCCGAGCGCCGCGCGTCCCACGTGCGATTCAGCAACTGCAGGAACTGGACAGGCGTCTGCTCGTCGAGATTGAGTGGACCGCAGGAATGAGCACAAGTGCACTCAGCGAGACTGCACGCCAACTGCGGCTCTTCTTGCTGCGAGCATCGGTCGGTGACGAGTGCGTCGTACGCAGCAAGCGTGGCGCCCTGCGCGCACGATGCCGAGTACGCAGTGCCCGTCCATCGCGCGGACTCTCGCTCACCCACGGAGTCGCTCATCACCACGAGGATCACATCGCACGCATCACACGGCTGCTCCGGAAGGCGCGTGCGCAGTTTCTCCCAGGGGGCGAGAACATCATCGTGCTCTTTGGCCCCGCATCGTCGCAGTGGATGTTCGAAGAGGCCCTGTGCGGCGCACCGATTGAACGGTGGGACGAGTTTCCGCGTCGTGGAGAGCGCGTCGCCATGGGACGATCTGGAAACGGATTCTGGCACCTCGGCTCGCGCGACTCCTCACGAATCGCCGTCTGGCAGTCGCTCAATTCACGACGGAGTGACTCAACCGCGTGGATTCGCTCTGGCATTTCTGCCGGGGCGCGTGCTGCGTGTGACGAGCTCTTCAAATCGGTTCGAATCGTGAATGCGTGACCGCGGGCCTCGATCGCTGACTGTCCGCGATCCGCGATGATCCTACGCACCATCACCGACAAGTCGCTCATGCAGTGGAATTCTTTGCGCCGGCGAAGATGCAGCGGGTGGCCACAGTGACTTGAGCGCCTCGTGCACCGCAAGCCCGTTCACGCGAAAGCGACTACCCATCGCAATCAACTGCTCGAGATGTCGGCGCGCAACCTGCGCACTGAGAATGCAATGTTCTTCGTCATAGTCACGGGCAGTGACTTGCGCATGCGACTCGAGATAGTCGACCGCGCGGCCATCACGCAGGGGA
>SYHM01000161.1 GCA_005799205.1 Planctomycetia bacterium
GCTTCGAGGTGATTGTTCCCGGTTCGAGAAAGGGTCCACTGCGACCAGCGCAGCAGCAGCCCATGAATCGGAAGTCCGTTGCCGTCGCGCTTGAGGCGGCGTGAGGATGCGAGTTCGATCGACCTCCCCATGCATTCGAAATGGTCGCCTCTCAGACGATTCGCGAAGGGATAGAGCAGTGGCAACCCGCCCGTCCGGGGCGAACTCAGGAATGCATCGCGGGCGACTGGCAGTACGAGGCGCTCTGTTCCGTGCACAATCCAATTCGTTGCGACGCAACCAAACTCTGGCTCGATCAGGAGGCGGCTGTGCGACGCTTCGTCGATGAGTTCAACTGTTTCCTGCACGAAGCAACCCTACCACGCGGCCATCACTTGAACTATCGTCAGCACAACGCAGCGGTGAGCAACAGACCTTCCATCATGAACGCACCTCGAGCCAATCTCTTCGCACGACGTCACGCACTCATCGGTATGGTGCACTTGCGCGCACTTCCTGGCGCTCCATCCAACAGCCTTTCCCCAGCGGTCATTGTCGCAAAGGCTGTCGACGAGGCGCGGCAACTCGCAGCGGCTGGATTCGATGCGCTCATTGTTGAGAACATGCATGATCGACCCTATCTCGCCGACGCGTCTGGAGCCGACACGGTTGCGACCTTCGCGATCGCCACTGCTGCGGTCGTCGAAGCGGTACAGATTCCCGTCGGAGTGCAGATTCTCTCGGGGGCCAATGGCGCGGCACTCGCCGTCGCGCATGCGGCGGGCGCGGCGTTCATTCGCGCCGAAGGGTTTGTCTTCGCTGCCGTCGCCGACGAGGGATTGCTTGCGCGCGCGTGCGCCGGTGAACTGTTACGGGAACGCAAACGCCTTGGCGCTGAGGACATCCGCATTTTTGCAGATGTGCGCAAGAAACACTCCTCGCACGCGCTGACGGCAGACCTCGATATGGGATCATGGGTACGCGCCGCAGAGTTTTTCAGTTGTGACGGAGTGATCGTCACTGGAACCGAGACGGGCGTTGAGCCAAACGAAGCTGAGCTCGCCGCCGCGCGAGTGGCGACGTCGCTTCCGGTGCTTGTTGGAAGCGGCGCGACACCGGCGAACCTCGCGCGCATCTTTGAGCACGCGCACGGCGTGATCGTCGGCAGCGCGCTCAAGGTCGATGGGATGTGGATGAACGAACTGGATGCCACGAGAATCCGTGCAATCGTCGCGGCGCGCGATGCAATTCGCTGAGTGCTCTCTACACTCACCATGCATGAATGCTCCGACACCGACACGCGTGTGGCTTAACGGCCGACTCGTTCCGAGCAACGAAGCGACGATCAGTGTCTTTGACCGCGGGTTCCTCTTCGGCGATGGCGTCTACGAGGTTGTCCGTTTCTTTGACGGGGTCGCTGTGGGCATGGACCTGCACACGGCGCGCCTTGGGCGAAGTCTCGAGTTGACACGCATCAGCGGCTTCGACCTCTCGAGTTTTCAGCACATTTGTGACGAGCTACTTCGCGCAAACTCTCTGTCGAATGCGGCGGTGTACTTACAGATTTCACGCGGCGCAGCCGCGACGCGAGTGCACATGCCAACTCCTGGGATGGCGCCGACCGTGTTCGCTTGCGCGAGCGCAACGGGAGCGCTCGAAGAGCTCGAACGACCGACACTCGTCCGCTGCGCAGTCATGCCCGATCGACGTTGGCACCACTGCGAAATCAAGTCGACTGCCCTGCTCGGAAACCTGCTTCCGATGCTTGAGTGCGCCGACCATGGAGCCGAAGAGGCAATCCTCATACGAGATGGACTCGTGAGCGAAGGCACATCGACCAATGTGTTCGCCGTCGTGCGAGGGCAACTTGTGACGCCGCCAGTGGCGACGACCCCGCCGATCCTCAACGGGGTGATGCGCGTGCGCTTGCTCGAAGCATGCGCACAATCTGGCATCTCGTGTGCAGTACGACCGATCAGTGAAGCCGAACTTCGAACCGCGTCTGAAATCATCCTCACCGCGAGCCGACGAATGTTTTCGTCTGTGATCGAACTCGATCGCACGGTCGTCGGGCTCGGAACGGTCGGGCCAGTCGCCGCGCGCGCCAACGCCGCACTCGTGAATCGATTGCGTGCCGAATGTTCGCCAGCGCACCACGGGGCACCCAGCGCGACCCCTATACTCGCTTCGTGACCGCAATTCTCGCCATTTCTGTCGGAAACACGCGCACCCACATCGGCCGATTCAGCGATGGATCGCAAGAACTCGATGCGAGCGAACACATCTCTAATCAACAGGTCGACACGATTGTTGACCGGGTTGTCCATCACTGGGAGCAGCTCGCTGACGACGAAGGGGTCGTTGCGCTCGCAAGCGTGAACGATGCAGTCGCGAAGCCTCTCGAGGCTCGCATCGCAGGACGGATTGGCGTGGATGTCTCACGAATCGGGCGAGAGATTGCGCCTGCGATCTCGACCCGGCTCGATCCCACAACTCGAACAGGAGTCGATCGATTGCTCTGCGCAGCGGCCGCCTACTCGAAACTGAAGCAAGCGTGCGTCGTGATCGATGCCGGCACCGCAGTCACTGTTGACTTCGTCGACGGCGAGGGAACATTTCACGGTGGCGTCATCGCTGCCGGAGCACAGATGCAACTCGATGCATTACACTCCCACACTGATGCGCTGCCTGCGGTGACCTTTGCGCTTCCAGCCAGCGAGCCCTTCGGGCGCAATACGGAACAAGCAATGTTGCAAGGGGTGTTCTTTGGCATTCGAGGTTTGGTGCAGCGCATGATCGAACGCTACGCCGACACGCTCGGCACATTCCCAATGGTTGTTGCAACAGGCGGCGACGCCACGCTCATTCTTGAGAATGAAGACTTCGTCGATCGCATCGTCCCAGACCTGGTCCTCATGGGCATCGCACTCTCGGTTGTCGCTGGATTCGTCGATGAATCTGCCGACGACGAGTGATGGTTCGGTCACCCTCTGGTGGGAGACTCCACACGCTCCTGGGGCGGTGGCAATTGGTCGACTCGCATCGGCCAGCGTTGCGTCGCTCGACGCGCTGTTGTCGCAACTCACTGGCAGTCAGGCGCTAGCAGTTGGCGAGATGTCGCACAGGCCGTTCGCAATGATTGATGATGGGTTGGTCGTTCGCCTCGCGAGCGACCAAGCGCTCATCATGCCGCACGGCGGCGTCCGCATCGTGGCACAACTCGACAAGTGGATGCGTGCACATGGAGTCGCTGACGCACGAGTTGACCCGCGCGGCACCTATCCAGAAGCGCGTTGTGAGCGAGAAGCGCTTGCACTCGAGGCGGCATCCACTGCAGCGAGCGCGCGTGCAATCCCCCTGCTTCTTGCGCAGCCTGCACGAATCGCAGCCGCGGCCAGCAATGGATGGACGCACGATGTGAAGTCGCAGGCGCGCGCCCAGAGGCTTGCGCGGCTGCTGCATCCTCCGCGAGTCGTCGCAGTCGGCGCCGCGAATGTCGGCAAGTCGTCGCTGCTCAATGCCGTCGCGGGACGCACCGTCTCGATTGCGATGGACTTCGCAGGAACGACGCGAGACTGCGTTGCTGCCCGCGTCGAACTGGATGGACTCGTCGTCGATTGGTTCGATACTCCTGGGATTCGAGTCACGGATGATGAGGTTGAGCGCGCAGCGCAGGCGATTGCGACGTCGCTTCGCGCGAGTGCCGACTTGATCCTTGAGATCTCAGCACCCGCGATCCCCTGCCCCAACCAATCGACCATCACCGAGCGACTCTCGGTGTGCACGCGCATTGACCTCGACCGCGACCACCGTTCGCCCGAGGCGAGCGCCGCGTCCGTGCATGTCAGCGCGCACGATCGAACTGGGATCCCGCAACTCGCGCGCGCGATTCGAGCCTCACTCGTCAGCGACGACGACTTGTCTTCGACCGAGCCATGGATCTTTCGCGATGGGCTGCTCTGCGGACTTACAGCCCCATGATGCTGTAGCCACTGTCGACGTACACAACTTGTCCGGTGATTCCCGACGAGAGCGACGAGAGCAAGAACGCGCTCGCATCGCCAACTTCGGTTGAGGTGATGTTGCGCTTGAGTGGCGCCTTCTGCACCACCCAGTCGAGGATCTCCGCAAACCCACCGACGGCCATCGCGCTCATCGTGCGAACCGGTCCCGCCGAGACGGCGTTGACTCGGATGTTCTTGGCTCCGAGTTCCATTGCGAGGTAGCGCGTCGACGATTCGAGTGCCGCCTTCGCGACTCCCATCGTGTTGTATCCAGGTACGGCCCGCTCAGATCCGAGGTAACTCAAGGCGATCATCGATCCACCATTGGTCATGAGTGGAGCAGCTCGATTCGCCAGCGCGACGAATGTGTAGGCAGAGAGATCGACAGCGGTGTTGAACACCGCACGGGGCGTTCCTGCAAACTTGTCAGGCTTGAGCCAATCTTTGTCGGCGTAGGCGATTGAGTGCACGAGAAAGTCGATCGACCCGAACTCAGCGGCGATCTTGGCAAAGACCGCGTCGATCTCTGCATCATTGCCGGCGTCCATCGGCGCGAGCCACGGATTAGCGACCGCGAGCGACTCAATCGCCTTTCGCGTGCGGCGTTCGTTCTTTTCTCCGGGCAAATGCGTGAAGAGGCAGTGCGCTCCCTCACGGATCAAGCTCTGCGCGATCCCCGTCGCGATGGAATGTTCGTTTGCGATCCCGACAACAACGCCGCGTTTTCCTTGCATGAATCCCATGCGGCGAAGACTAATGGAAAGAACAGAAACGCACGCGGTTGGATTCGAACCAACGACCCTCGGTTTCGAAGACCGATACTCTATCCAGCTGAGCTACGCATGCAGGGCTCCCGCAGGATACTCACAACCGCAGCCCCGCGCGCGATTCAGCTGTCAGGGCATCCGTCGATAATCCCGTTGGCATCCGCGTCTGCTTCAAGCCCGAGGTCTATCTCGCATTGATCGGGCACGCCGTTGGCATTGCAATCGCGCACCCATTTTGCATTGATCTCGCACCGGTCGACGATTCCGTTGCCGTTGCAATCTGGATCGCGATCATCAGGAACGCCATTCCCGTCGCAATCGGCAGCGAGACCGTGAGCGATCTCTTGCGCGTCGTCGCGACCGTTTCGGTTTTGATCGGCGAAGCAACTCGCGGTGAAGATCGCGCCAGCGTGGTTGATGCCATCCCCGAGCATTGAAGTCTCAGCCTCTCCGCAAATGGTCGAATCACGCAGTGAGATCTGGCCTCCAGACGATCCGATGTTCCATCCCGCTGCGCTTGAATTGCCCGTGAATGTGCAGCCCGCGAACTCTGCGTGGCCACCAGCGATGAAGACGCCGCCCCCAGCATCGACGCTCAGATTGCTGTCGATGGTCGAATCGAATGCGAGCACATCGCCAGCGCTGCTGAAGATGCCGCCGCCCCACGCACCGCTTGACGTGGCATTTGCCGAGATGCTCGTGTGGACGAGCGTCACGCGCCCAGCGTTCGACGAGAGTCCGCCGCCAGAGGTTCCGGCGGTGTTGTCGCGGATCACGCAGTCGGTGAGGATGGGCGAACCTCCCTCATTGCGGAATCCGCCACCAGATACGGTCGCGCCATTTCGCTCAAATCGGCACGAATAAAAGCTGCTGTTCGAACTGACATTTGACACTCCGCTATCACGGTTCTCAGAGAATGTGCAATCGCGCACGCGAATGTCTGCGTGTTCGATCAGCAGTCCGCTTCCGGTAGTTCCAAGACCTCCAGAAAGCGCGAGGTGTTCAAGGTGGGTGCCAGATGCGGCGACCCCTTCGACTCGAAGCAGTTCACCGTGGGTTCCATCACCCGTGATCCGTGGTCGCGGCGAGGCATCGATGCCGCGCAGTGTGATTTTCTTGTCATGCACAATGATTCGCTCTGCGTAATCGCCTGGTGCAATCAGGATGGTCTCGCCGTAGGTCGCCGCGTCAATGGCCCCTTGAATGGTTGGATACTGCGACGGAACGAGCCGCACCCCCTCGATGGTTCGAACGAATCGGGAACCGCTCGACGTGGCAGCGCTCGATTGCGAGGTGAATACACCACGAGCGAGCGAGACGGTCGCCCCGCCGACGAGAACAATGAGGACGGCAGCATGAGGCAAAGATCTCCCCTGACCGCCACGCTGTTGCAGGCTCTGCTTCATGCTGCCAATCCTCCAAAGTTCTCCGAACATCCGCGAAGGCTGAGCGACCTCGCGCACTGACACTCTCGGATTCGGCGGCAGGAGTTCCAAACGAACCACTGCTCAATTCGCAGAATCTCCGACGCTGCTCGAGGTCTGGTTCGGGCCAATTCGGGGCCGACTTGCGCCAAGTTGGCGAGAATTCGAAAAACTGCCACAATCGTGCACTTGTGAGCTGTGGAAGCGCCATCAAGACCCTTGTGGTGCGCCTGACCCTCGGTTGGTGGGCGGGAGTCCTTGCGATCGGCTGCTCGGCGGCCGACCGCGCGATGGACCCAGTTCGTGTGCTCTGCCCTGCGATTCGAACAGCCGACCTTGTGCGTTGGTGCAATGACAGCGGCGAATCACCTTCGTCGACGCAGTGGAGGGCAATTGACGCGATTCATGAGCAGTATCTCGAGCGAACGGTCGACCTTCGGTGCCCTGCACGCGAACGGCTGACAGAACTGTTCTCAAACCTTGACAGCGCGCCCGCACCCGAACTCGCTCTCGAACTTCGGACGCAGCGCGCGGCGCTTGCCGTCAACCGAGATTTCAACGCCCAGCTTGCTTCGCTCGACGACTCTTTTTTTGGCCAGCTGACAGCAGCGAACTTGCTGACTCCGGCGACGTCACGGGCGTTTGCCGCGCGACGACGCCTTGAGCGCATCAGCCAGCTCTTTGCTCGCGCTTCAGCGAGTTTGGTGTTCGTGCTCGATGGCCATCCAGACCCTTGTGACCTCGTCCTCAGTTCGTGGCCTACGAGCGCACCGCGTGACAGAGACGCGATCAACGCCTGGACGACCGGCTGCGCAGATCAATTGCACGCGGCAGCCGAAGCGAGGTGGGACTTGCGCCGCTCTGCTCGTGCAGATTTCCTTGCCGCGAGCCTCGCACCGACCGATCCAACCTCATCGAACGATGCTGACACTCAAGTCAAGATCGCACAGACTCGCTTCATAGAACGGGAACGCCTCGCAGCCCTCGATTGGGCACGAGCGTGCCGAGGGGCGTTGCAAGAGCGTTCAGCCGGGATTCCCGCCGCGGCCTATGACGAAGCGATGCGGCACTTGTGCGGACGGTTCGGAGACACGCGCTACGCACGTGGGTTACAGCGTGCGTACCAGACTGCTACACGACTCGCGGGACCCGATCGCCACCGCGTCGAACGGATCGAGAGAGATCGCGCTGCATGGCGTGCACAGCAGTTTGCCCAGTTCGAGCAGGGTGAACTCGACCTCGCGAGAGTAGAGCGCGAGTGCAATGCGAACCTCAGCGCGCTGCTTGCGCACACTCCTGATCAGGAGTCGAAAGACCAGATCACGCGAGCGTTCAATCACGAACCGCCTCCAGGAGAAGGGATCGCGATCGACTTTCCTGAGAGCGATGGGTTCGATGAGGAGACCAAGAAGTATCACAACTTGTACAGGGCGGGCCTCATCACTTCTCCGCCGCCACGGCACTTCTTGCACACCATCGCGCGACTCGCGCACCTTGACGAAGAACAGGAAGAACTCTTCGCGAGCGATGCTCACGATCAGTGGCAGGCACTCATGGTCTCCGAAAATCAGCGCATCTGGCGTGTCGAGCAGAGTTTTCAAGAGAAGGCGCTCGAAGAGGCGATCCGCGATCCTGCGCAGCTCACGCGGACGATTGCCCACGTCATGGCCGAGTGCATCACCGCGCCACTCGCTGCCTCGGATGCGCTTGACGCGCGGCTCTGCCAGACGCTGATCGACCGAGCGCAGGCGTTCGGTGGAACTCCTGAGCCAGCCGCAACCCTCTGGCGCGTCCTGCGCGCTCTACCGCCAAATGTGTGGAGAGCGGACGGTATCGCTGAGCCTCCGCACGTGACGATGGATGATTTTCGCATGTTTTTCGCGAGCGCCCCAGCCTCGGTCGCGGTGCTTGCGTGCGACTCGACGCTCTCACCGCTTGCTCGCCAAGTCTTGGTCGACCTCATCGTCCGTCACAAGGATGCGCTCATTCGATGCGCTGCCGAGGTTCGAGAGGCGCGCGCGGCAGCGCTTCCCTCGCTCGCTCGCGCGCTCGTGGCGATGCAGCGCGACCAGCTCGAAGGGAAGCGCGAGTTACTCGCCGCGCTGAGAATCTTTCGCGCTGCGACCGATCGATTTGATCAGGTGCAGCAATCAATCGTGGATGAGGCGGCAGCGATCCTGCCCGGGGCCGATGGCCACCGGCTACGGTGTCAAAGAGCGCAGCGGCTGCTTCCAGAGTTCTTTGTTCCATTCTCGTCGCTCTTCGCAGGCGATGGAGCAAAGGCACGTACCTCGGCAGGCGATGCACTCGACGCCGCCGATGGCGCTCTGCGCGTGCAACTCGAGCGCGACGATCTCGCGCTCTCAGCAAGCGTTCATGAGGCGATCGCGCGCGGCCTCGATGGTCAACCGAACTCGACGCAACTCGATGACCTGTATCGGCGCGATGAGCGACTCGCGGAGCAGTCGCTGCGGCGAATCGACCGCGCCGCTCGCGCAGCACGCGATCTCAAACCGTAACCCGGCTACCGGCCGCGAGATTTCGGTTGGTCGACCCGCTTCATGATGAAGAGGTAGTTGAATCCTCGAAGGAAGAAGTTGCCCTCTTCGGCGGCCTTGTTGTAGTTGCTCTTCGCAAGCGAGGCGTTGTGGCGCACCACGCTGATGACATCAACTGGCTGGAACCTCGTGCGCAGTCGCGAGAACAACTCGAACCCGATCGGCATGAAGGTGCCTCCCCCGCCGCCCTTCTCTCCTCGGCGCCTCTTCCACGAGTCACTGACATAGAGCGCGACATATCGGCGATCCTTGAGAACGCGGTGCATCTCTGCGATCACGACATCCATCGCCTCGTAGTACGCCGCACCGCCATCGTCACCACTCGCGTCGAGCTTTCCGATGCACCGTGGGTCGTCTGAGTAGTCAACGTGCGTCGAGTAAGGGGGGTCGATGAAGACGAAGTCGACCGATCCACTCTCGAGCGGAATCGACCGCGCATCGGCGTGGCCAATCTCGGGGCGCGTGGGAACAAGATCAAAGCCGATGCCGGTGCGTCCAAGGTCTTTCGCGACATCAAGCGTTGTGCCACTGCCGCACATTGGATCAAGCACCTTGTCTCCAAGGCGGGTGTAGCGACTGAGCAGTTGCCAGATGATCCACGAAGGTGTCGCGCCGATGTACTCGCGGTCCCCCTGCATGCGCGACCCGTCGGCGGCGTCGTAGTGCTGGCTCGGATACTCCCACAGGGTTGTTGTTTGAATCCGTAGCGGCGGCCTGCTCAAGGCTGCCACGCGGCGACGAGCAGCGAGAGATCGCGTCCATCGACCCACCCGTCAGTATCAAGGTCGGCCGGACACTCGCTCTCGCGCGCGCACCGTCCCCATGCCGCGAGCATCACTGTGAGGTCGGCGGAATTGACGAGTCCATCCGCATTCAAATCGGCGAGATCACGCGTGCGGTGGATGACGATCTCGGTCATCGACACCACTCGATCGCCTCTTCGAACGATGACCGTGGCGTGTGATGTCGGCTCGATCGGCTGCACGACCACGAGCAGCGGAATCTCAGCAGTCGCTGCGTCGGGCGAGAGCGTTTCAGCGCCGAATCCGAGCACCACTTGTTTCTGACCCGCTCCTTCGACGGCGACGGACCACTGACCGGTCGACCCCTCCAGGTCGGAGGATGAGATCGTTCCCGTGAGAATCGTTCCGCGAGGGCCTGAAAACTCGACCACCTCACCGACCGCGAACGCGCGCGTCGAGACGAGCACCACCACGGCAACGATCAGTGTTCGAATGGAATGCACCCGCGCAGCGTAGCGGCAACTCATGATCATGGCACCGCCGGCGGTGCTGCCACGAATGCTGCGTCAATCGATCCACACGACTCGATGACCTTCGTTGCTGTGAGCTGCTCGCAGAGGCTCTGCCAACGGGCCGCGCTCATCGTGCCGATGGCACGCTCGCCCTGCTCTGGCACGATGAACGGTCGCTCGAGTCGCGCCGCAATGTTCATCGCTTCGAGCGTCATCGACGGATTGAGTGCCGCAATCGCGGGGTTGTATCTCTCGGGTGCGTCGAGATAGCGCCGCCATCCCTCAGCGGTCGCACGTACGAATGCGTCGACACGATCGGGGTGTTCTTTCAGGAAGGTCTCGTTCGTCGCGACGACGGCCGCGTATGGATTGAACACATCGGCGAGCGAGAGCACCTTTGATTGAATGCCACGCAATTGACACTCGACCGGCTCGCTCGTGATGAAGCACTGCTGCGCGTAGTTCGGTGAGGCGAGAAAGGTCGCGAGTGCTCCCGAGTAGGGAACAAGTTTCACTGCGCCTCCCGGATACCGCTCGTTGAGCATCTTGACGAAAGGCAGTCCCGGATCGATCCCAATGGTTGAGTCGCTGCGCCAGAGTGCTTCGAGAGAATTGATGGGGTTCTCTGCATGCAACAGAAACCCCGTGGGATTCTTCTGGAAGGTCGCAAAGACCGCAACAATTGGACCCCCTCTCGCTCGCAGCGTCAGAACTTCTTCTCCAGAAACAACTGCGAATGGCACTTGTCCACTCGCGACAAGTTGCGCGCACGGCACCTGCCCTCCCCCTTTGATAACTTCGACCGCGAGCCCCGCCTGCGCATAGAGTCCCTCTTGCAGCGCTGCGTAGATACCACCGAACTCAGGTTCGGGAACCCAGTTCAGTTGCACCTGAATTGGAACCGACTGGGGCTGCTTTGGAGCGTCGCACGACACGAGGGCGCCCGCAGCAAGAATCAAGGATGTGATGAGGAGGGATTTCATGGGGTTCGAATCGCGGTCACTCGAGTTCGTGCTGAGCCGATGAATGCCACCGCCTCAACAAGAGCCACCCAAGCGTACTCACCACACCGAAGAGCACGAACCCCACCACTGCACAGAGCGCAACCGCCCCAAAGACCAGTTCGGTTCGTGCCTCGCGCATCGCCGTCATGACGACGATGCCAAGAGGCGCGCGAGAACCGCCGTACCCAGAGACAAACTCGCCAACGATCGCACCGATGACGGCAAGACCTGCTGCGATTCGCAGTCCCGTCACGATCGCTGGAATCGATGCAGGAAGATCGAGTTTTCGCCATCGCGTCCAGGGCGGCGCTTCGGCGAGCAGAAAGACCTCTCGGAGCCCTGGATCGACCGATCGAAGTCCATCGATGGTCGATGCGAGCACTGGAAAGACGGCAACGACCGCCGAGGCGGCGATCGCCGTGGGAAGCCCGAAACCCAACCAGATCACAAGGAGCGGAGCGACTGCGACGAGTGGCACCATCTGCAGAATCGTTGCAAGCGGATAGAGCGACCGTCGAAGAACCGGCACTGCCGCGATCACGCTTCCACCGATGATTCCTACGAGCGCGGCGAGTGCGAATCCTGCGAGCGCCGCTGTGGCCGTCGAGAGCGTGGCGTCGAAGAGCACCTCGCGGTTTGACCACATCGAGTGCGCAATCACCGTTGGTCGTGGCAACAGAAAAGGCGAGATGTCTGCCACCATGACCGCCACTTGCCAGCAGCCGAGCAAGAGCACAACGGCCACCAGTGGCGCGGTGATCGTCCTCATCGCGGCGAGAGTCCCCTTCATCTGCGTGCGACTCCCGCTGCGCACGCGAGCGTGCGCATGATGAATTCGACTTCCTGCGAGAACGCGAGGCTCGTCCGGTCGCGACCGCCCTGAGGCAACTCAACGGTGTGGGTGGCGTGCACGCGGCCGTGCTCCATGACAATGATCGTGTCGGCAAGAAAGACCGCCTCTGAGACCGAGTGGGTCACCAGAATCGTCGTCGCGCCTGACGCTTGCCAGAGCCGGCGAATCTCTTCGTCAAGCTGCATGCGCGTGAACTCGTCGACTGAACTGCACGGCTCGTCGAGCAGCAACACCGACGGCTGTGTCACGAGAGCTCGCGCGAGAGCGACGCGCATGCGCATCCCGCCTGAGAGCTGTGCTGGCATTCGTTGCTGCGCACCATCAAGACCCGCCGCGTGAATCACACGATTCGCTCGCATCCTGCGCTCGGCGCGATCCACCCCGGCAAGCTCGAGAGGTAACGCGACATTCTCGAGCGCCGTGCGCCACGGAAGCAGACGTGCCTCCTGAAAACACACTGCCAATTGACCCGCGCGCGGGAGCATCGGGGTGCCATCGCGTGAGACACATCGAATCTGACCCTCGGTGGACTGATCGAGGCGTGCAGCGATCCGCAGCAGCGTGGTCTTGCCACAACCGCTCGGACCGATGATTGCGGTCAAGCCACCGGATGGAACGCGAAACGAAATCTTGTCGAGGGCGCACACGCCGTTGGGGAAGCGTCGCGACAACGCTTCACAGACAACCTCAGGCGCGCTGTTCATGTCGCGGTCAACCCATCTTAAGATCGATCTCAAGATCGTCGCCGAGCGGCAGCTTGTTCGCCAGCGTTGATTTGAACTTCACCGGATCGATCGAGGATGGCAATCGGCCAGTCACGACGATCTGCCGCTTGTGCTGGTAATCGTCCGCCGACCCGACCCGACCACCCGAGCGCCGAATCATGTCGAGCAATGCAAGCAGCGTCGCGTTCGAGTCACACCGCGCCGTGAGTTTGAGCCGAATTCGGAATCCAACATTCGAGTCGAGCCAGAACATGAGCAGCCATGCGAAGGCGGTGAAGAAGACTCCCATCGCAAGTTCACCAAGGCCGCATGCGAGACCAATCACAACCACCATAATCGCCTTGCCTGTGACTTTGGGATTATCAAGCACTGTCCGAAATCGAATGAGTCCGCCGATTCCAAAGACAACGAGCGCCATCGCAGGGTCGACGCGCACAAGTTCAGAAACGATTGCGCCGACCAGCGCGAGCACAATCAGTGTGTTGCGCTGCTCTAGGTCTTCGACCGGATCGCCCTTTCCAGACCGGCGAGGATGCCAGGCAAGCGCGAGCCCGCACGCGGCGGCGACGGCGAGTCCCAGCAGCAACGAGCCAACGAACCACGGGTTGGCGAAGTGATCGAGCGAACTCTGCACGGTCGACGCACCGATGGGCTTCGCCGCTTGTTGTTCAAAGAGTGGAATCATGGATGAGCCTTTATCACCAGCAGTCAGAAATGACGAGAGAAGTACGGAGGGAGTCAAGAACATCGTGCGGCTATTCTCTCCACAAACGATGACAATGTGCAACTCCACGCGACTGATCGCTTTACCCATTGCCGCTGCTTCACTCCTGACGATTCAGGCATGCGGCAATGATGATGGATCCACCCGAGGCCACCATCCACCTGAGCAGCCAACCACGCATGCACAGAGCAAGCACCCGTCAGCCGCCACCGGCAGCGACGCCGACAACCGCAAGGGAACCCACGGCCACGACCAGCCGAAGACCGCGGCGAAGTGGTACATCACGATGCACGGCGATCCCTCGGGCAACACGGTGCACGCCCTGAGTGGCGAAGGAGAAACGCTCGGAAACATTCTCGAGGCGGTCCCCGAATCGGCCGGCGGCAATGCGAAGGGCGTTCGGGGAATGTTGCACAC
>SYHM01000162.1 GCA_005799205.1 Planctomycetia bacterium
GTCGACGACCATTCCCGCGCCGTATGCCTGCCCCGTCTGTGCATCGCGCACCGAGTATCGCCTGGGCCGGCATGGGCGCTTTCTGTCGTGCGGCAGCTATCCAACATGTACCTATGCCAATCCAGTCGATCGCGAAGGTCGACCGCTGCTGCCGACCAAGCTCGATCTGCTCTCCCCGGGTGGAATCCCGATGGTGCAGCGCCATGGACGCTTTGGAGAGTTCCTCGTTGAGGATGTTCCGCGCGAGCCAGCCCCTAAAAAGTCCAAGGCGAAGGCGAAATCGAAGGCGAAGTCAAAGGAGGTGGCTCAAGTGGCCGAGGGCGCTGCCACTCCAGTGAAGAGCGGGCCCTTCATCTTGAACATCGATCGCAAGGGATGCTTGCGCTTGCCATCGCCTCCCCCCTATCGGACAACGCTCCTGTGTCCAAAGTGCGAGTCGCCGCTGAATCTGCGAGACGGCAAACGCGGTGCTTGGCTTGGATGTAGCCGATTTCCGAAGTGCAAGGCACGAGAGAGCTTCGCAAAGCTCGACGAGAAGCAGCAGAAGGATTTACAAGCGGCGCTCGACGCCCACATGAAGGGAATCGTGCGCGTGGTAGTGACGCGCGAGAATGGCGAACCAGTCCCTGAAGGGACTCCCGTCGAGCTCCTCGTGAAGCCAGGTGGAGTGCAGACCCTCGCCTTGCACGCAGATCACCTCGCCGAGTGTGCGCGGACGCCAGCCTTTCCATCGTAGAACAACGCAAGCGCCACGAAGCACGCGAGCGATGCATACATCGGGACGCTGAAGAGCTTGGAGTAGTCCATCGCCCCACCACTGGAGGCCCAGTCTGAGACTTGTCCAGCGATCAGGCTGCCAACGATCATCCCAATGCCGATGATGACGAGATTGAACAGACTCTGCGCGCTCGCGCGCACATCGTCGGTCGTCTCTTCATCGACGATCATGAAACTGACAAAGATGAAACATCCAAAGCAAAGTCCGTGCAATGCGATCGCTGGGATCAGCACCGCGAGCTGAGAGACCCCGAGTGCTGCGCCAATCTGTGGGGCGTGCGAAAAGAGCAGCATGCGCACACCGTATGCCGCGACGCCAATTGCGAGAAGCGACTTGCGAGACCACCGCACGGCTGCAAGTGGAATCAGCGCGAGGACCGCAATCTCGCTCATCTGACCGATCGTCATCAGACCACCGCCACCCACGCCGAAAATGCTGTTCACGACTCTCGTGAATTCATCCTCACCTGCCGCGCGCTGATACGCACCTAGGAATCCTGCCGCGTGGACGAAATAGAACTGATGGATGCAGGAGAGCGGGACCGCTAGCAAGAACAGCACCAGGAGCGGCTGCATACGAACCTCACGCAACGCCTCAATTGTTGCGTTCTTGCTCTTGCCCTTCGTCGGGGGGGTCGCCGGAAGCGTGAAGCAATACAACCCCATCAGAACGCCAAGAACTCCGGAGAGCCGAAATGCGTCTGCCATTCCAATGAACTGGCTCGATGCGATCTCAGCCTCAGTCCCGGTTGACGGCGTGTGCTGGTGCAGCAGCCACTGACCGATCCCAAGGCCGACGGCGATCCATCCCACCGTCCCCCACAATCGAATCTTCGCGAAGTCACGGTCGCGATCGACATGGTGAAGGCTGATCGAGTTGGTGAGCGAGAGTGTTGGTGAGTACACCAAGCTGTAGATGAAACTGAAAAGCAGGAACGCTCGCAGCGATTCGATAGATGCGAGCTGAAAGACAAGTACACCACCAATGATGTGGCTGACACCGAGAAACTTCTCGGTGTTGAAGTACCGATCGGCGATCTGCCCGGCGATGAATGGCGCAATGACTGCGCCAAGCGCTCCGACTGCGAAAGCCGACCCGATCTCCGACGCGGTGAACTTCCTCACATTCAGGAGGTACGACCACAACAGCGGGAGCCACGCCCCCCAGATGGCGTACTGCAGCAGCATCATGGTTGATAGCCGAGTTCGAACCCAGGCCACGGTGGTTGACGACGTCTGCATCGCACAAAGCGTAACGAATCTGCCAATCGATGCCTCCAACCATCCGTACACTTGGCTGATGCAACCACGGCGTGAGACACGGAAGATCTGGGTCGGAGACGATCGAACGGGACGCGTGGCGATCGGAGGCGGCGCGCCAATCGCAGTCCAGACAATGTGCGCGGGATACACCCACGACATCGATGCGTGCGTTGCCGAGATCCGCCGCTATCACAAGGCTGGAGCTGAACTTGTCCGTGTTGCGGTGCCAGAACGAAAGGACACCGAGGCCCTTCGAGAGATCATCAAGCAGGTCGAGGTACCCATCGTTGCTGATGTGCATTTTCATTACCAACGAGCCCTCGAGTCAATCGCTGCAGGCGTCCACAAGATCCGACTGAACCCTGGCAACATCAATGACCGCGAGCAGGTCAATTCGGTGATCGACGCTTGCAAAGAGCGCGGGATTCCAATTCGTGTGGGAGTCAACGAAGGGTCGATCATCGAGCGCCGTGACAAGCAGCGCAGGATGGAAGAGCTCGGCAAGTATTTCGCAGGCCACCGCGCAGGGCACTTGCTGGCGCTGATGATCACGAAGCTCGAGGAGTATCTCGAGATTTTCGAAGCGCGCGACTTTCATCAAGTCGTCCTCAGTGCCAAGAGTATGGACGCTGCCCTCGTGATCGACATCTACACCGAGATCGCCAATCGATTCGACTATCCACTTCATCTTGGGGTCAC
>SYHM01000163.1 GCA_005799205.1 Planctomycetia bacterium
AGCTTCCATGTCTTTGTGATATCTGTGCTCATGTCAGTCTTCCTTGTGTCATCACGCTAGGTACGCGGCAAGTCCCGCTCGACCGCCTTCGCGACCGAATCCTGATTCGCGGTAGCCGCCGAACGGAGCCGCTGGGTCAAACTGGTTGAATGTGTTGCACCAGATGACCCCCGCCTTGATCTGTTTGGCAATCTCATATGCCTTTGATCCACGACTCGTCCATACTCCGGCACTCAGCCCGTACATCGTGTTGTTGGCGCGTGCGACGGCCTCGTCTGGAGTCCGAAAGGTCATCACCGCGAGAACCGGCCCAAAGATCTCTTCGCGAGCGATTGTGTGCGCTGGTTGCACTCCAGTGAAGAAGCATGGACGAACCCAAAACCCCTTCTTTGGTAGTGAACCTTCAGTGAAAGCGTTGTATGAGGCCCCCTCAGCAACCCCGCACTTGATGTAACGCTCAACGCGGTCCAGCTGGGCACGACTGTTGATCGCACCAACATCTGTGTTCTTGTCGAGCGGATCGCCCACCCGCAGACTTCGCATTCGGTGGTGCAACTTCGAGATGACCTCATCTGCCACCGACTCTTCAACGAGCAGGCGACTTCCCGCACAACAGACCTGGCCTTGATTCGCCCAAATCGCCGAAACCACTCCTTCAATCGCTTGATCGATCGCTGCATCAGCAAAGATGATGTTGGGACTCTTGCCTCCCAATTCGAGCGTCAATCGCTTCGAAGTGCCCGCAACCGACGCTGCAATCGACCTGCCCACTTCGGTTGATCCTGTGAAGGCAATCTTGTCGATGTCGCCGTGCGCGACGATCGCCTTGCCCGTCTCGCCAGCTCCAGTGACAATGTTCACAACCCCTGGCGGCAGGTCGATTTCCTGCAGAATCTCAGCAAGACGCAGCGCGGTCAGCGATGTGGTTTCGGCTGGTTTGAGAACGACCGTGTTGCCGCACGCGAGTGCTGGTGCGATCTTCCACGCTGCCATCAACAGTGGAAAGTTCCACGGGATGATCTGTCCGCAAACACCAACAGGAGCAGGGGGGGTCCCGTCGCGGGTCGGAAAGGCGAAGCGCAGTTTGTCGCACCAACCCGCGTGATGAAAGAAGTGCGCGGCCGCGAGTGGGACATCCTCATCGCGCGTCTCGCGAATCGGCTTCCCATTATTCATCGTTTCGAGGACAGCGAGCTCGCGCGCGCGCTCCTGCACGCGACGAGCGATGCGAAAGAGATACTTGGCGCGTTCGATCGCTGGAGTCCTCCTCCATGCCTTGAGCGCCTTGCGCGCCGCGGCAACCGCGTTGTCAACATCCTGTCGATCAGCGATCGCGATGCGTGCGAGTGGTGCCTCGGTTGCTGGATTGATCGTCTCAAAAAACTGACCTGCCACTGGATCGCGAAAGCTGCCGTCGATGTAGAGGCCATACCGCTCCTTGAGTTCGACCTTTGTCGACTCGGGCGCGGGCGCGTAGTTCCACGGTGCGGCTGAACCAGTCATCCGCGCAGTATCGCACGGTGAACTCCCTCATGGCAAGGAGCTCGCGTGAGTCGTGGCTGCGTCGAAGTACGCTTCCTTCATGGCGCCATCCGTGCTCACAATCGATATCGGCGGAACAAATGTGAAGTGTCGCGTCGAAAGCGACCCTGAGCGCAGAACTTTTCCATCTGGACCCACGCTCACGCCTGCCATCATGGTCGAAGGCGTGAAGTCGTTATGCGCTGGATGGCAATTCGATGTGATTTCTATTGGGCTTCCAGCTCCAATTGTCAACAACAAGCCACAGCGAGATCCAGTCAATCTTGGGGCAGGATGGGTTGACTTCGATTTCGCGCGTGCACTCGGCAAGCCCGTCAAACTCATCAACGATGCCGCGATGCAAGCAGTCGGGTCATATGAGGGGGGACGGATGTTGTTTCTTGGACTTGGCACCGGCCTTGGCTCGTGCCTGATCGCAGATCACGTCATCATCCCAACCGAACTTGCACACTTGCCTTACCGAAAGGGCAAGACATTCGAGCAGTTCGTTGGAGTCAAGGCGCTGAAGCGGCTCGGGAAGAGGGCGTGGACGAAGGAGGTGCACTCGATCATCGCGATTCTCTCTGCCGCGCTGATTCCTGACTACACAGTCATTGGCGGCGGCAATGCTGCCAAACTCAAGGCGCTCCCTGAGGGATGCAGGCTTGGCGCCAACGCAAATGCCTTCGAGGGTGGCTTTCGACTGTGGACCCCAGAGTGGTCACGGGCTGTGATGAGCGCGACATCCTGAGCGAAGCAACGACCACGACCGTCAACGCAGCCATCCGCCAATTGCATCGCGTTGCTGCTTCGCTGACCAAACAACAAGCGTGACACCGAGCGCGATCATCACAAGTGAGAGAAGTGTCGGAAGGGTGAATGCTCCGACCGCGAGAACTCCATCGTCCACTTGACGAAACTGCTCGCTGACCGACCGCGCGGCTCCATACGCGATTAGAAATGTGCCTGAAATGACCCCAGGTTTCCTTGGGCGCATCCAGACGATTGCCATCGTGATGAAGAGGATCGGCCCGTCAGTCACCGCTTGGAAGAAATTGCTGGGGTAGTAAGCGGTCAAGAGGGGTTCGAGCTTCGTGAGCACGTCGTGCCGATGCAACATCGCCGCCCGGTACACAGCATCCTGAATCGGCTCACTTGGACTCACCAGCGTCTGAAGTGGTGCGAGTGTCGCACTCGAAAAGTGTGGCTCGAAGACCTCGCTTGGATACTTGACCGCCCACCACGGGGGATTCGACTGCATGGAGAGCGGGAGTGGGTTACCCCAGAGCTCTGCATTCACCCAGTTTGCAAGTCGACCGAGACAAAGCCCCGCTGGCGCTCCCATCGCGGTGCAATCGGCGATGTGGAGGAATGGAATGCGCGTGCGATGAGCGAAGAGCGCGGCGGCGACGGCGCATCCCACAATTCCTCCATGACTCGACATTCCACCCTTGTGGATGTCGAGTAACCCCCACCACGGAAACTCGCCGTGAAATGACATGAGGAGCTGTGGTTCATAGAAGCACACGTGCCCAACGCGCCCTCCGATGACAACGCCAGCGATGAGATACGTCATGAGGTCGCCAACTTGCACCACCGATAGTGCGATCAACCTGCTGTGAGCAAGCTGACGAAGCAGGAGATAGCCACACAGAAACCCAATGGCATACGCCAACCCGTACCAACGAATTCCAACTCCTGGTGATATCTCAAGTGCGAACGGACTGAGGGTGTGGATGAAGACGGCGAGCACTTGCGTAGCATCTTCGAGTTCGCATGGAAGCGCCACTCCCCAATCTGACCCCAAGTGAGTTTGCGCGGCCCGAAAGCGCGGGCGATCTCACCCCGTTCCTCAAGATTCTCTTGCGTGGACGCACCCTTTCGCGCGACGAGTCGCGTGCCGCGTTCAGTGAGATCATCACGGGCTCCGCGCACCACGCTGAGATGGGGGCTTTCCTCGCGCTGCTCGCAAGGCGGGTACCAACCGTTGATGAGTTGACGGGGGCGGCCCTCGTGATGCGCCAACACGCACAGGCGATCCCATCTTCGATTTGCTCCGAAGAGATTCTCGACACCGCCGGGACAGGTGGAGCGCCAAAGTCTTTCAATGTGAGCACGCTCGCCGCCATCATCGCTGGATCGGATGGCACTTATGTCGCCAAAGCTGGGAATCGTTCACGCACTGGCCGTGGGTCCGCAGAGGTGTTGCAGTCGCTGGGAGTCTGTATCGACGCTTCAATTGAAGTGCAGCGCCGATGCCTTGAAGAGGGTTATGTCACGTTTTGTTTCGCCCCTAAACATCATCCAGCCGCACGCCACGCGATGTCCGTTCGAAAGGCGCTTGGGTTCCCGACCATCTTCAATCTTCTTGGACCACTCACAAATCCTGCGCGCGCACGTCGGCAGGCGATCGGGGTCTACGACCGAGCGTTTGTCCCATTGATCGCGCAAGTACTGCGAGAACTTGGGGCTGTTCGTGCGGTTGTCTATCACGGGTTGGATGGTCTCGACGAGGTCACCACTGGGGCATCAACGCTCGTCGCTGAAGTCTCACAGAATGCTGCTGGTGGAGGTGTTCGGGTCTTTGAAACGACTCCAGAACTCATGGGTGTCGCCCGCGTAGAAGCGCTCTCAGTCGCACCACATTCGGTTGAGGAAGCTGCTGAGCTCTTTGTGGCTGTGCTAGAGAACCGTGCCCCGCTCGCAGCAACCGAACTCGCTCTGGTCAACGCCGCCGCGGCCCTCGTCGCCGCGGGGCGGGCGGATGATCTTCGCGAAGGAGTCGCTCGAGCACGAATGCTTGTCGCCTCTGGCGCGAGCCGCGCAACGCTTTCAACGCTTGTCACACTGTCGAATCAAGTATGAGAGACCCAACAATGAACCTTCTGCACTTCGCGCCCAATCTCGATCTAGTCATACACCTCGCACTGAGCCCCACTGAGTGGGGGGTCGATCTCTGGCACAGCTACGGCAAGGACTCGATCAGCGCGGTGGTCGTGGTGGCGGTCGCATTTGTGGTCTCAAAGTGGTCAAAGCAACTGATCGTGTCAGCGTGTGTGCGCGGTGGTCTCGACCTCACGCTCGGACACTTCTTCTCAAAACTTGTTGGGTGGGCCGTTCTCTTGATGGCCGTGATCCTCGTACTCAATCAGTTTGGCGTCGACACCGCGAGCTTTGCGGTTGTTCTTGGAACTGTCGGACTCGCAATCGGGCTTGCGTTTCAGAGCACTCTGTCGAACTTCGCTTCGGGTGTGATGCTGATGATTTTCCGTCCATACAAGATTGGGGATGCGATCGTCGTCGCTGGACAGACGGGGGTCGTGAATGAGATTGATCTTTTCTCAACGACACTCGACACCGCAGACCGCCGACGCATCTTCATCCCAAACAGCGCCATTTTCGGTTCGGTGATCACCAACACCAGCACACACGAGACACGGCGCGCTGATGTGACGGTACGGGTTGACTACCGCGCTGATGTTGACGCCACCCAGCGTGTGCTCGCCGCGGCGGCGGAAACGCTGCCTGGACGCACGGTCGCCCTTCCAGAAGTTGCGTTGATGGACCTCGGGACAACCGGTGTTGAGTGGCAGGTTCGCGTGTGGTGTCACAACACCGACCATCCGCATGTGCGTAGCGCGCTCGTGCGTGAGGTGAAGCGTGCTCTTGACGCGGCGGGGATTCCTGTGGCGGTGATGACGGCTGATTTTCGTGGCGTGACCACGACTCCAAATTGAGTGCCGTAGGGGTGGGCGAGCCTGAAACCCCTCGCTGAGAAAGGGGATGATTTTCAGAATGTGGCTGGCGCGCTCATAGCGTCGGGTGATGCCGCGCAGGATGAGCGGTCTCAACGCGGCACGCCACGCCTTTGTGCCATGGATCGCGCTCTCGATGATCGGGGGATGCGTTTCGCTGACGCTCGTGTGGCCCACCGCTGGTTTGGACTCACGCGACGCGCTCAGCCGCCTCGCCGTGCTCACCATCGCCGCCCTCGCTGCGCACGGACTCGCGCTCGCGTGGCGACGGTGGTGTGAGTGGTCGGCGCTGTGGCTTCTCGTCGGTGCGGGGTTGATTGGCGCCGCGCGCACCGCCTGGGATGAGTACACCTGGCATCGCACACTCGAATCACTTGGGGCGGTGTGTGGATCGGACCGCCACCTCGTGTGTGTCGACGGAATCGTGACTTCAAAGCCGCGATGCGACGAGTCGCTGTACCGCGATGAATTGTTGCGTTGTGACTCGTATGACGATGATGTGCTTTCGCCCTTCGTTCCTCAGTCGCCATCTATTCGATTCACACTCGCGGTCGACTCGATGCGTGATGAGTTTGGGAAGCCACATCTGATCGATGCGACCGTGCGTGTCTCTGTTGAGGGGTTGAATGCGGGGTGTGTTTCTGGCGATCGGGTATCGCTCGTCGGTTGGCTCTCTCCGTGTGAGTTACCGCGCAACCCAGGTGGATTCAACTCGCTCGCGTGGGGTCGCTCGCGTGGGGTCGCCGCAATTCTCGCTGTCGAGAGTCACGCGCTAGTCACCACGCTCAGGAACAACGATCTCTCGCTCGTGACACTGCTCGCGCGGTGGCGCTCGTGCGTTGACGCCACAATGCAACGCGCGCTGGGAACGCACGATGGTTTCTCTGCTGAAGACCGTGGAGAGCGCCTCGACGTCTGTGCCCTCATCGCTGCGTCTACCACCGGCGCTGCGTGGCCAGGCCTGCGCTCTGTCTCGAAGGCATTTGCGGCATGTGGCGTGCAGCATCTTGTGGCAATCTCTGGATTCAACTTTGCGATCCTCGCGTCATGTGCGCTCTGGGGTATTCGACGCTGCTCGAACAGCCATCGCGTTGGTGGTGTTGCTCTTGTCGCGCTCGCGTGTCTGTTCGTCGCATCGATCGAGAGTGAGGTCTCGTCCATTCGCGCAGCGCTGATGGGTGGATCGAGTGCCCTCGCACTCACCTTCAACCGCACACTTCCATTTGGTTCGGTCGTTGGAGGTGCGGCGATCGTGATTGTGTTGTGTGATCCTGCTGCTGCGTCCGAACCAGGATTTCAACTGAGTTTTGCTGCAATCATGGGCCTTCACTTCGTCTCGCCGGTGTTGACCAATCGGTTGCAGTCTCTCGTTCGTGGGTTCGGTCTTCGCGCGACACTCACACGGCTTGCGCTTGTCCCAGTCGGCGCATCGGTTGCCGCGTGGAGCGCAACCGCACCGATCGTTGCGATCCACTTTGGTTCGTGGCCGCTCTTGTGTGTTCCTTGCACACTTGTGCTGTCACCGTGCTTTGCCGCAATGGTTGTGTCCGCCAATGCGATGGTGGTGCTTGAGCCGCTCGCACCGCCGCTCGCGCGAACGGCGCGGGTGGTTGCAGCACTCAACGCGCGCTGCATCCTGACGGTTGTGCGTGCGTGTTCCACGATGCCTGGTGCGCTTGATGCGTACGCCTCAGTGCGCGTCATCGACAGTCCGGGCGATGCGCTGATTCGAATCGACATGTTGGATGTCGGTAACGGATCGTGCTACCTCGTGCGTAGTGGCGCGTCGACGGTTGTCTTTGATTGTGGCAGTCTCGGCGCCCCTGCTGTTGGGTCGCGTGTGATTGTTCCTGCTCTTCGCGCGCTTGGGGTCACTTCGGTGGATGTGGTTGTGATCTCGCACCCGAACCTCGACCACTATGGGGGTCTTCCCGAAATTGTGCGTGACTGTCGCGTTCGCCGGGTGTTGGTAACACCACAATTTTTGAAGTGGTCAGAGCACTCGCGAGCCGCCGCGTGTGCACTCGACTCTGCGCGTGCGTTGGGGGCGTCGATTGAGACAACCGCGCGCGGTGATGCGCACCCGTTCGGCGACGCTGTGTGGCGGGTGATCCACCCAGTCTGCGACGGGCACTTTGCTGACAGCAATGATGGAAGTCTGATAGTTCGCGTCGATCAAGGACTCTTCTCGTTGCTCTTGACTGGCGATAGTGCGCGCGAAGCGTGCGCCGACATTCTGCGCTCGCCAGATCAACACCAACTCGAAGGAATCACGGTCATGGAACTCCCGCACCACGGCAGTTTTCGCCCCGAGTCAGCAGCGCTGGCGACACGCGTCTCGAGTGCCGTCGTACTGCAGTCCACTGGCGCTCGAAGACTCTTGAGGGATGTGTGGGGTCCGCTTCTTGATCCTGCAATCAGACTCGTCACTGCGCGCGACAATGCGTGTGCGCTCGTCTGGAACACTGATGGATCACTCGTTGTTGGTGCGTGGGATGGCGCACACTTTCATTGGCGTCAGCTGGATCATCCCATCGCGCCGCCACTACCCCTGCCCATCAGCGATCACGAGGATGGCACGCTTCAGGTTGACCACATCTGCGATCGGACCACCAGCGCCCTCCTCGAGCTCTATCTCGAGTTGGCCCGAGTGGATTGGAACACCGATCTGCACGATTGGATTTGGTGCCCAGAGGTGATGTCGCGCAAGCTCATGGTGTGCCTGCCGGACAACGATCACACAGTCGCCCCACGTGCGTGCCGATGGTGGCATCTCTGCGGTCATGTTGAGTGTTGTGAACCCTTGGGGGATTTCGTAGACGAGCCTCAGCGGCCCCCTGATTTCGAGCGACGAGGCGGCGAAGGGTGCGTCACGTTGCTCCACGCGCGGTGCTGGGTATTCCGCACGCGGAAGCGCTGGAGTTGTTGGCGCGGTCACCGCAGGTGTCAGTGAGCTCAGCGCGAGGATTCTCGTCGCTGAAGTTTGCACTCCAAGAATCTCCTGCGGCATAAGTGCGAGAGGTGGGTGTCCTGGAATGAGTGGCATTCCCTCGACGATGAATGATGTGTCGGTTCCACTTCGTACAACGCGGATCGCGGTGCCGTCGATCACCGACCCATCGGTGATCCACACACGAACTGCGCCTTGGGGTTGCGTTGGTGAAACGAGCGCGAGCGATGCCACACGATCCACTGAGATCTCGTGCCTTACGCCACCAGAGTCAACAATCAACGGTTCTGCAAATCGTTCAACGAACCCACGCACCACATCGCCGTTACGAAGTACAAGTTCATCTGAATCAGTCGCGCGCGCCATGGCACGTGTTGGCTGAAACTGAATCGACGCGATCTGTTGTGTTGGCAGGTCGATCATGCCAAACCCAAGATGCTTCCAACGCACAGTTGATTCTTTGCCCGGTGCTGATTCAATGAACCCGCCAAAGGCTCCAGGAACGCGTTGCCCGTCATTGGCGGCGAGAACCGCAAATGGCCTCTGTGGAGGCGGTGAATCGAGACTCTCTCGCGGCAACCAAGCGAGAGCTGTTGCTGCGAGATCTTCCCCGGCTCGGTTTCGAAACACCCCCTGATCGTCGATCGACCCCTCGACCCACACCGCCTGTGGTGTGAGCACATCAACAGACGGAACGAAATCGACACCGTTCGCGGCAAGAGCCAAAATGGATGTCTCCAACAGCACCATGATCTCACCTCTGAAAAATGGGGAGATACCGGTTCGGCATCTGAAGCACGATGAGGGCCATTGCTGTCGCGTACGAACCACCAGCCTGATGATCGATCCAAGATCCATCCTCTGCCTGCATCTTCAACAACTCGTCACGCGCTTTCTCCCACCACTGTGCCCACCACGATCCACCCGCGAGATACATCGCCTGACTCGTGTAGTACTGGCCATAGAAGTAGTGTGCCTGCATTTGTGGACCTCCACCCGCGCCAGACCCATTCGTCCGCAAGAACTCAAGTCCGCGCATGATCGAGTCATCCTCATACACGCCCGCGTAGAACAGACTCGCGACTCCCGCGGCTGTTCGTGGCCAAGCGCTGGTGCCTGGTTGGCGCATGTACCGAAATCCTCCATCGATGTTTTGGCAGTCGCGCACATAGCGCACTGCACGATCGATTGTGTCCTTTGGAATTCGAATCCCCGCATTCCGCGCGCTGCGAAGGGCCATCACCTCACAAATCGTCACTGAAACGTCTGCGTCGTATGGAACCGGGTTGTATCGCCAGCCACCCTCATCATTCTGGCTGTTGAGGATGAGATCGACTGCGCGCACGAGCACATCGCGAACTCGCGAGTCGTGTGGATTCATCCCATAGATCTCTCCAAGAAACAGTGTGGCAAATCCGTGTCCGTACATCGGTCCCGTGGTGCTTTCTGCTGCAAGCAGTCCACTTTCGGATTTGTTCGACAGGACATACTCGAGCGCCCGTGAAACCTGCTCGCCAAACTCTCCGCGCCCAGGCAGGTTGCCGTCTGCCATGAAGGCGAGGCCGCAGAGCGCTGAGATTCCTGCGTGGCGACCATAACGACCGCGGCCAAACGATCCGTCCTCATTTTGTGTTGATGCGAGAAAAGCTAATCCGCGCTTGACTGCCTGAGTGAGCTCTGGAGTGATCTCATTCGCAGCGGGTTTGTTTTCGGCGCCTGCACGATCGAGTGCTGGTTGTTCCTTCGTTGGCGCTGTTGGTTGTTGTGGAAGTGTTGGCGCAGCAGGTTCTGTGGGAGAAACAGATGGGGGTGTGGTGATTGGTGTTGCTGGTGCCTGAGTCAGTGCGGCGACCAGTGTCATTGTGCTCATCCCAATCACGGCTTGGATTCCTCTGCAATGCGGCGGTAGTACGCCTCGGTCCATCGTTTATACACCGACGACATCTTCTCGCGCATTCCTTGACGCAGAACCTCGCGGGTTCGTGGAGGAAGATTGCCCCACTCCGCTTCGGTCTCAGCGATCGCTCCACCTTCGATCGCCTCGACCCCTGGTGGTAGTTCCCCCGCGCGCTCGCCACTGCTCGCTTGGGTGTCTTGGCCTGATGGATCTCCACTCTGCTCGCCGCGCTGGTTCGCTGCTTCCTGTGCGCGCCGCTCGGCTTCCTTTCGACGCGCTGCCTCGCCGCTCGCGTCTGATTGCTGTTTGCCTTGAGACCCCTTCGACTGTTCGCCATCCTGTTTGCTCGATGAGTCTGATGATGAACTTGATGATGATGCTGACTGCTGTTGTTGTTGCTGCGCGGATTGGATGAGCGCATCGAGCCGCGCGAGAATGTCCTCGTGCAACCTCTGCGCCGCTGTTCCAGTCTCATTCTCTTCAAGCAATCGCCCAACCTGTTTCATCTCGTCAATCGTCAATTCGAGTGTGTCTTGTGCTTGCTGTTCTGTGAGTGTTCGCTTCAGAGTCTCCTCGTGTGTTCGCGCGCTCTCTTTCGCGGCCTTTGTTGACTCCTCAACGCCCTGAATCCCAAGCAGCTCGTCGAGCGACTTCGCGTCGTGGTTGATGGGTGGACGCTCGTCGGTCCTTGGGGCCGGTGTTGCGTTTTGCGGCGGTTGTGGTTGTGGGGTAGGTGGGAGGGGTTGTGACTGAGGACCACGCTGTGGTGGTGTCACAATGATTGGTGCCGACTCGCTGGCTTTCGCTCTCATTTTCTCTTCGAGTGCGGCGCGAAGATCGTCGGCAATCTTCAGAATCGCCGCTTGCCTCGCGGCGAGTGCCTTGGACGCCACATCTCCACCGCGGCCATCCTGCATCGAGTTGTGAATACTCCGCGTCTTCTCACTCACGCGTTGTTGAAGTGCGCGCAACACCTTGAGTTCGGCGAGTGGTGGGATGAGTGGTTTCTCTTGCGTTCCACCACCACCGCCGCCCCCCGCGGCGTTTGGTTCGCCCTCGTCGGCGAACGGGTCCTTTTCTTTCTTCGACGCTTCACTGAGCGCCTCAGTCAGCCCACGGAGCGTCTCGATGATCTCTCGTTCGAGTTCGATCGTTGTGTGTGTTGGCGGCCCAGCGCGTAAATCTCTTATCGCGCCCGTTGCCGCATCAACAGCGACATGTGTTGCTTCCATGAACGTCGGCGAGTTCTTCACATCTTCCGACCCTTCCCCGATCGATGTGATCTCGTGTTTGATTGACTCTTGTTCGACTGCGAGCCTGCGAGCCTCTACAAGCGCCCGGCGATCGGTTGCCGCTGCGTTGGGAGCGGCTACAAGTGTTGTTGTCGCGGACAGGAGTCCCTCTTGTCGATCAACGAGCTTTGTGTACGCCTGCGCTAGTTCTCGTGCGCGCTCCTGTCGCTCACGCTCGTCGTTCTTCTGCTCTTGTGCACGCACAGCATCAAGCGCCTCACGAAAGACTGTTGTCGCGCGACCGAGCTGGTCGTGCCCAGCTGCAATATCTGGGTGGGTTGCGCCAAGCGCCACTGCCGCTCGGCTTGCCG
>SYHM01000164.1 GCA_005799205.1 Planctomycetia bacterium
CGTTCGCCGCGTTAACGAATCCATAATCTCACAGTGCGCGTACTTCATTGCGTGCCCGCGGACTCGGCATGCGATCCTCATCGATCCGGTCCGTGATCCGGGGAGATATGAGGCGATTGGGCGAGAACTTGGAATCACGCTGATGGCGGTGCTTGAGACCCACGCGCCCTCGGACTATCTCTCAGGCATCTGCGAAATGCTGAGCGCCCACTCGGTCAATGCGTTTCTCTCAGGAGAGACAGCGCCTCCCGAGTGGTATGCGAGAGACCCAGACCGATGGAAGCGCCGGGTGACATTTCTGCGAGATGGCGATGTGTTTTCGATCGGCGATCTTCGCGCGCGTGCCATGCTGACCGAGGGGCACGCAGCGGGGGCACTGAGCGTTGAAGTGGAGCACGCCCCAAGCGGGGTTCGGGTGGTGCTGACGGGAGACTCACTGCTTCCAGGGGGAGCGGGGAGGACCACTGAGCGTGAGACGAGTGCGCTGCACCAATCACTTCGCAGGCTGGCGCAACTTCCAGATGAGACGATCGTGCTTGCGGGGCACACAGGTGGCAGCGCGTGCGGCCGCGCCGTCAATTTTCCTGGCGAAACAACACTTGGGATAGAGCGTCGGTTCAATCGCGTGCTGAAGGCACTCGACTCTCGCGATCAATTCGTCGTCGCAACCTGTGAGAGTCAGCCTGAACGCCCCGCGTATTTTTCGGCGGTTGAAGCGATGAACTTGCATGGAGCTCCTGCGCTCTTGCGCGAGCTGGCACCGCTCCCAGAACTGACTGGCGATCAGTTTCTTCAATTGCTCTCGTTTCCGCGGACGGTCGTCGTCGACACGAGATCGTGGAGCCGGTTCACCCTTGACGGCGCCGAGGGAGCCCTGCACGCGCCATTCGATCAACAGTTTGCGCCACTCGTCGCGGCAGCGGTGAATTCGGATGAGCGGGTGGTTCTCGTGTGCGAGCGCGCACAAGCACTCGATATCGCGCGCGTACTCCACCTCATCGGCATTGACCGCATCGATGGATGGATTTCACAGAGTGACTATTCGAAACTCGACCACGAGATCTTGAGCCTGAGTGAAGTTGATGACATCTCACAGCTCGCGGCGTATCGCCTGTACGCGAAGGGCCAATGCCTCATGCTTGATGTGCGCACCGTTGCCGAGTGGCTTCGCGGTCGCATTGCTGGCGCGCGGCTCGTCACGATGTCACAACTCAGTGAGCAGGCACGCGATCTTCCACGGGATCGGCAGGTCATCGTCTATTGCAAGATGGGCGGTCGAAGCGCGCGGGCGTGTGCATTCCTGCGTCGGCGTGGAGTCCGCTGTTCGACGCTGCTCGGTGGCTACTGGCCATGGCACGGCCGTGGGTATCCCGTTGAGGGGATTGCTCAGCCAGTCACCGAGAGCGTTGGTTGAAGCAAGCCGCCTTGGATGGTTGCGATCGAAACTTGGCTCGCGATCCGCTGGCACATTCCGTCGAGGTCGCCCGCGAGTGCAGGATGTGCAGTCCAATTCTTGAGGGGAGTGCCCTCGTCACTGTTTCGGCGGAGGTCCATGTGAATCGGGATGGCACCGAGGAAGGGAAGGTTCATCGACGCGGCCATCGCTTCGGCGCCACCGCGCCCAAAGAGGTCGTAGGTCTTGCCGTCATCACCAATGAAGTACGACATGTTCTCGACGACGCCAAGCACGGGTACCCCGAGTTGCTGGAACATCCGAACAGCCCTTCTCGCGTCGTCTTGGGCGACGCGTTGCGGCGTGCAGACGACGACCGATCCAGTGAGTGGTAGCAACTGTGCGAGCGTGAGTGGCACATCACCCGTCCCTGGAGGGAGATCGACAATCAAGTAGTCAAGCGGTCCCCACTCGGTTTGAAGCGCGAGCTGCTTGAACGCACCGTGCGCCATTGGCCCGCGCCAGATGAGCGCCTTCTCGGGATCGACGAGCTTGCCGATTGTGATCGCGCGGATGCCATGCACTTCAAATGGCAGGAGCATCTCGTTGCGAATCGAACCCTGCAACTCATCGAGCCCGAGCATGGTTGGAGCACTTGGTCCATAGATGTCACCATCAAGCAGACCGACGCGAGCTCCAAAGCGCGCGAGTCCGACCGCGAGGTTGACACTGACTGTGCTCTTGCCAACGCCACCCTTGCCTGCACCCACGGCGATGATGTGTTTCACCGCTGGCAGGGGGTTGCTCGCATGCGCACTCGCACTCGCGCGAACCTGCGCAGTGAACTCGACGGTCACACTCACGGCCTCGGCGCCGATTGCAGACGCGCGCGCGTGGACTGCCTCTTCAATGTCGCGGCGAATCTTCTCTTTCATTGGGCACGCCGGGGTCGTCAACTCGATAGAGATCACGACAGACCGCGCGTCGACCCGTACATCCTTGACCATGTTGAGCGTGACGAGGTCCTTGCCAAGGTCAGGGTCCTTGACGGTGCAGAGTGCCGTGTGAACGTCGCGCGATGTGAGATCCATTTCGAAAAATGGTAGGGTATTTGCTGTCCCAATCTTGGATGCATGGGCAACACATCCCGAAAGGAATCCACATGATTCACAACTCTACTGTTCGAGCACACATCTCTCGATCTCTCTTCGCCCTCGTAACAGCTGTTGCGCTTGCATCGCCTGCGTCGATCGCCTATTCGGCCGACGACGACGATCCGATGACCGCGCCATCGGGGACGACCGCGCCGCCCAAGGCGAAGCGCCCCCCTCGTGATGGCGCAGGCAAGAATCCTGATGGAGTCTTGTCTGGCCCAGATGTCCCCCCCGAAGCCGGAAAGGGCAACGGCAACTTCGGTGCTGGCGATGGCAAGAAGGGCCCGCGGCCGCAGGCAGGTGGTCCGATGCAGGAGGTTCGATTGTTTATGGGGGCGCTCGCTTCGATCGACACCCAG
>SYHM01000165.1 GCA_005799205.1 Planctomycetia bacterium
AACAGCGAAACACCCAGATCTGACTAACGTCCTATAAGTTACTTCACTTGCGCAGGCTAGTCTTTCAAGCTGTTGGGGTCGAACCCGAGGCGGTGGAGAATTCCATCGAATTGATCTAGAGAGTAAAAGCTGATCGACAGGGTTCCGGTTCCGGTCTTTCGTCCACGTTTGATCCGAATCTTCGACCCGATGAACTGACCAAGGCGTTTCTCGAGGTCGCCAATCTGCGCTGACCCCCTCCTGACTGTTGTCTCAGGTGGCGCGGGTGTTGCGAGACCTGAAGCACTCTTGATCCGCTGAACCTCTCGCTCGACCTGCCGAACGGACCATTCGTCATGCAGAGCCCGCTCGGCAAGAGCTCGCCGCGCTGGCACGCTTTCAATCGCCAGCAGCGCTTTCGCGTGCCCCTGAGTCAACCGTCCTTCACGAACACAACCGGCGGTGAATGGATCGAGATCAATCAATCTGAGCAGATTGGCGACGGAAGCTCGATCGAGGCCAACTCGCTCCGCTGCCTGTTGTTGAGTCCAAGAGAAGTCAGCCATGAGCCGTTTCAAGGCGACCGCTCGCTCAATTGGGTTCAGGTCTTCACGTTGGACGTTCTCAATAAGCGCGAGCACTGCTGAATCGGCCTCGCTCGCATCTCTGATGATCACTGGGATTTTCAGTTTGGCCAGACGTTCAAATGCTCTGAACCGACGCTCTCCGGCGATCAGTTCGTGAGTCTTTCCACCGACTGGGAGTTTCAACTTCCGAACAACGACTGGTTGAATCAGGCCGTGCTGTCGGATGGACTCGGCAAGGGCTTCAATCGCTCGCTCATCGAACTTCTCGCGTGGCTGACGGGTGTTTCGCGCAATAAAAGAGAGTTCTAGTTCAAAACTGGACCCCGCATCAGGTGTCCGAGCGGCGGGTTGGGTTGACGGAGTGTTCCCCGTGGAACGCTCTGATGCCTTGACTACGGTTGGAATCGACGGCATTGGGTTCGCCTTCTCGATCGCCGCTGGAATCACCACTGTGGCAGGGGCAGCAGCCGGGATCAACGATCCAAGGCCGCGACCGAGTCTAGATATCACCGTTGACTTCCCTGCCTGGGAAGAAGGAGAGCTGATTGCTGCAGGCGCCTTCGTTGCCACCGCTGCCACCTGTTTCTCGTTGGGTTCCCCTGTCGTAGCTGAAGTAGTCATTGGTCCTGCATCCTTTCTCGTTTGAAGTGTCGAATCCGTTCGCGCTGTTCCCCGTGGAACAGATCTCGAGTATATCGGCAGAATTATCTCACACCATGAACACTTATCGTCTTATCGGACGCTTCGATCCTGTGACGATCACCAACGCGCTCGGGGGCGCAACGCGGCTCAGACGCATCGTCATTCAACTTCTCCGTCGTTTTTTTACATGAGTGACCGTGCTCGTGTGCGCGCCGATACGGTCACCCTGTCGTGACTTTCTTCACTCAACGGTTAGTGTGTCGCCAACGATCGGCAAATGCACCGTGTCTGTGCCAACGGCCCGCAACGCATCCGCGAACGCAAGCCGCGATTCATGCGCACCATGCACAAGCGCGATCCGCTTGACCGCCCCTGGCATCCTTCCAACCCACGTGAGTAGGTCGTCCGCGTCGGCGTGACCCGAGATGCCTGCAAGTCGATCGATCGTCGCGCGCACATCTAGCTCTGCTCCATTGATTTCAACGCGCGTTGCTCCATTGAGCAGTCCATGTCCAAGCAGTCCCTCGAGCTGGTGGCCCGTGAAGAGGATGCGCGTGCTCGGCTGATCGATCGCGAGTTGCACATGTCGCAGAATCGGACCCGCATCGCAGAAGCCCGACCCCGCCATGATCACACACGCAGTGCGCACACGATCGACCGATTCTGACTCGCGACGAGACATCAGTGTGTGCAACTCAGCAAAGTGCAGTGGATTCGATCCTCGCAAACACTCTCGGCGCGTGCGAGCTTCGAGCAAGTGCGGATGACGCGCATACAACTCACTCGCGCGACACGCCATTGCTGAGTCGAGATACACAGGCAGTCCACGCAACACGCCTTCTCGTGACGCGCGTGCGAAGAGTTGCAGCATCGTCTGTGCTCGCCCGAGTGCGAAGACTGGCGCAAGAATCCGCTGATTCCGCGCGGTCGCATCTCGCACGATCGCGCAGAGTTCTTCGTATTGATCAACCTGCCGGAAGCGGCGCGATCCATTCGTTGATTCCATGATCAACAGGTCGGGCGCTCGCTCAGGCCATTGGTGAGGAGCAAGAAGGGGGTTCTCGATTGGGCCGATGTCCCCTGAAAACAGCACATGTGCGGGCTGACCACCATTCGCCCGTTGCACGCGAAGTTCGATGCTTGCGGCGCCGATGACGTGCGACGCATGTAAGAATCGTGCGTCGACACCATCGGCGATCGGTTCCCACTCCATGAATGGCAGCGCACGGATCGAACGTGAAACTCGCTCTGCGTGGCGATGTGTAAAAAGGATCGGAGGTGGCTCGTTGCGAATTGGAATCGCGGTTGTGAGGTGCGCGGGGGCGAGGACTCGCGACGAGGGGGCAGTCCCTGCACGTTTCTCTTGGATACGAACTTGTTGCAGCGTCGCTGACGACGTCAACACGCGAGGAAGTAGCTCTGCGGTCGGCTCTGTTGTAAGGACTGGTCCTTGATAACCAAGCGCAGGCAGCATTCCCAAACGACCACAGTGATCAATGTGTGCATGAGTGACCAGCACCGCACTCAGTTTCTCAAAGTCAAGATTTGGTGCGTTCGCGTTTCGCGCCTCCTGTTCGGCAGACCCCTGAAACATTCCGAAGTCAATGAGCAGTCGAGCGTGGTGTGTCGTGACCTCGTAGCACGATCCCGTCACTTCGCCCGCGGCACCATGCACACGCACCTGAATGGTTGCAATGCCATCGCTCATGTGAGTGTGTGTACCATCCCTCGCCCATGATCGCTCTGTGTTGCTGGTCGCTGGTCTGGTGCGCGCAGTTGGTTGGACACGCAGCTTGTGATGGAATTCACACACTCAATGCATCGACCGATCAGCGCCGCGCCGCTCTCGATGCCTGCGCGACAGCGGTGTCGAAGGCCCCAATTGAGTTTCTGCTCAGCGCGACCGCGCAACTCAACCGCTGCGATCGACGATCGTCCGACCTCGGTGACATCGCGGCCGCGTGGAATCCACACGACCTTGCGCGCGAGCCAACACTCTCAACTCTGCTCGAGCTGGCTACCGGGAAGGGGGGGTCGACACCCGGTGCTCAGATCGTCGCGACACGCGCGCTCCTCGCGCTGCCAACTGACCTGCGACCCTCCGCAGCGCGT
>SYHM01000166.1 GCA_005799205.1 Planctomycetia bacterium
GGTCGCGGCATCCATCAATGTGCTCAGCCCCGCCATCGTGGTTGGGCGCAGCTTGACCAGCCAGCCCCTCCCGAACGGATCGGAGTTCACGAGCGAAGGATCTTTCGCCACCTCGCTGTTCACTTCCTCAATCGATCCCGCAACGACGCTGTACACATCACTCGTTGTCTTCACACTTTCGACCTCGCCGACACTCGAGCCTGCTGCGATCTGAGTCCCTTTGGGCTTGACCGCAACGAAGGTCACATCCGTCAACTCGTTCGCAGCGAACTGTGTGATGCCGACCACCACCACGTCGCCTTCAACCCGGAACCACTCGTGCGAGTCAGTGAACTTGCAATTCGATGGGCTGGGTGTCGAAGTCGTCATAGGGTGCTCCTTTGCGTGGGGTGGGATGATATCGGCGTGATATCCTCCGTGTGGCGCATGTGCCACCAGCGGGTACTTCAATGAGCAATCAGATCCTCCTCTCTCTTTCGGGTGCGTGCTTGGGGCGACCGCTTCCGCGCAAGGAGTCTGGGTTGGCGCTTCTTGATATGCCTCCGTTTGTTGCTGAAGAACTCGAGCTGCGGGGACTCAACTTGCCGGTCGACCTCATTCGCGGCCAATCGGCGACGACGCTTGAGAAACTGCGCCACATCGCAGACCGCGCACACTGCCCATGCCTCGTGCTCTACCAAGACGAGCCGATGGACTTTCTCGGCAATGCCGAGGGAGCGACTCAAACGCTCCGGAGCCTCGGACGAGCGGCGAAGTTGCTCGGGTGCGGAGAGTTGGGAATTCGCGTCGTCTGTCCGCTCGGTGGAGTACTCACCGTGACGCCAGCTCTGAAAGCCGCGGTGCAGGCGATCCAGCAGTTTGATGTCAATCTGTTGATTCGGCCGACGATTGATCCGCCAGACCCGCCTGAACAGGTCATGGATCTCGTGAAGCGAATCGGCGGATTTCACATCGGTGCGATGCCGAGCTTTGCCTATGTCCACGCGACAGGAGACGGGATGGAATCGCTTCGCAAGCTCGCGCCCTATTCCTCAGCGATCGAGGCGACTGCCTCAGGATTTGCCAAGGATGGCACACATGTGAGCTGGGACCTCAATGGATTCGTTGAAGCACTCTTGTCGCTCGGCTATCTCAATAAGTTCTCGATCGATTGGACCGGGAGCACCAATTGGGTGGCAGGGGTGCAGAAGACCCGTGAACGGTTGCTCGAGCTCATGGGGCGAGGGGATCCAGTCTCATGAATCTCCCAATCGTCGTGACAATCGATGGTCCCGCGGGCACCGGCAAGTCATCTGCCGCGTCCGAACTCGCGCAGCGCCTCGGCTTCGACATGCTTGATACCGGAGCGATGTACCGCGCGGTCGCGCTGCTGGCGATCGAGTCGCACATTGACGCTCGGGACGAGCGCGCGATCGCTGCCGCGATGGATCGCACGCCGCTCACAGTCGATTTCTCTTCACGGCCACCCACAATTGCGCTCGACTCGCGCGATGTGCATGGGCGCATCCGAGATGCCGATGTCACTCAGATCGTTTCGCTGATCGCATCGCATCACGAAGTGCGTGTTCGACTCGTGCGAGCGCAGCGCGAGGTCGCAGCTCAGCATGAGCGATTGATCACAGAAGGTAGGGACCAAGGAAGCGTTGTGTTCCCTGACGCAACGGTGCGAATCTGGCTTGACGCGCGACCCGAAGTTCGCGCACACCGCCGATGTGAAGAACTGAGAGCCCGCGGCGAACTCGTTGATGAGTCACGGGTGCTTGCCGAGATCATCGCGCGCGATGCCTCTGACCGAGGACGATCCGAAGGTCCGCTTCGAAAGCCAGTCGGAGCAGATTCGATTGACACGAGCGGGTTGAGTTTCGCGGCGGTCGTCGACGAACTTGAGCGGCTCGTGAGGCGACGGCTTCATGAGACCGATGTCGGCTGCGGGTGCGGGGGACCTGCGTGAGAAACTCGTTCGCCCACCGGCGCCGAGCGCCGGGTGCGGGCTTCGTGAAGACAGCATTCTGGGATGGCTGCTCGCAATTCTGTCAATCGATCCTCTCGTGGCAGTATCACTTTCGCGTTGAGGGGAGTTCAAACGTCCCTCTGACTGGTGCCGCGATCTTTATCGCAAATCACCAATCGCTCTTCGACCCCGTCATTCATGGGTTGGCTGTCGGCGACCGCGCCCCTCGGCCAATGGCGAAGGAAGAACTCTTCAAGGTGCCACTCTTTGGCTCGATCCTTCGAGGTCTGAATTGCATTCGGGTGCGATCAGATGGAGGAAACCGAGAAGCAATTCGCATCGCGCTGGACGAACTTGCGGCGGGACGAACTGTCATGATCTACCCCGAGGGCACACGGTCGAGCGATGGCGCCGTTCACGCCTTCCGCAGAGGGGTTGAGTTGCTCGCGCGCAAATCGCAGGCGCCAATTGTGCCAATGGGGATCGATGGGGCCTTCGATATCTGGCCGACTGGTCGGAGGCTGCCTCGGGCGCGTGGCCGCATCTGGGCGGCGATTGGCGATCCAATCTCGCCAGTCGAGCACATGGCGCTGTTCGCAGATCCCGACGCTGGACTCGTGCAGCTTCAGCAACGCGTGACGACACTGATGCGGCACTGCCGCACCCAACTTCGTCGCGGTTCTGGTGGTGCGTTCCCAGCACCGGGAGCGGCAGATGGCTCCTCCTGAAATGCCGCGAGGTGAGTCGCGACATCCCGCGCCACAGGCCACAGCAAAGGAGGCCGCAACCGCCGCCGCACGGCGGATCATGGAGGCGGGATTCACCGCGTACTTCGCAGGGGGATGTGTGCGCGATGAGCTGCTCGGAATCGAGCCAACTGATTATGACCTCGCAACCGATGCGAAGCCAGACGAGATCGCCACACTCTTTCGAGGGTCACGGGGGGTTGGCGAGTCGTTCGGGGTCATGCTTGTTCGCGTGCGTGGGCGGGTGACTGAGGTGGCGACGTTTCGCACAGACGGGCGATATGAGGATGGTCGCCGTCCAAGTCATGTGCGATTTGCCTCGGCAGCCGAAGATGCGCAGCGTCGAGACTTCACAATCAACGGACTCTTTCGCCACCCACTCACCAACGAGATTGTCGACTTTGTGAAGGGACAGCAAGACCTCAACGCGCGAGTGTTGCGGGCCATTGGCGATCCTGATGCGCGGCTGCGGGAGGACCGACTTCGCACACTGCGTGCGGCGAGGTTTGCCGCACGATTCGCACTGACGATCGATCCTGCAACAGCACTGGCCATTCAACTCGCCGGAGAGGACCTTGCTGGCGTGAGTCGCGAGCGCATTGGCGGAGAGTTTCGCAGGATGCTCACGCACGAAACGCGCGTTCGTGCACTCGAGCTCATTGAGGAGTGGAAGCTCGATCGAGCAACGCTCGGCGAGGCCCCTTCAGCGGGACCCCTCATCCGAGTGGCGGCGGTTCATCGCGACGCGTCATTCGCGACGGCACTCGCCGCGTGGCAACTCGATCGAGCTGCGAGGTATGGCACATGCAGTGCCCCGTCGTGTGAAACATGGCGGGATCGGCTCAATCTCTCAGCGCGCGAATCGAGCGATCTCGAGGCGATCGGCCAGTTGGTCGCAGTGCTCACCACCTCATGGCCGACTCTCGCAGTTGCGGGCCGCAAGCGCCTCGCCTCGCGCTCAGTTTTCGCCTCTTCGCTTGCCATCCTCTCAGCGGAGAATCCGAGGCTCGGACTCGAGATTGGCGAGGCAGCGGCAGCGCTTTCGAAGCAACACGGCGGCCTCGCGCCACAGCCGTTTGTGACCGGGAGCGACTTGATCGGCATGGGGTGTGCTCCATGCCCGAGATTCAAGCCCTTCCTCGACTCGCTCTATGACCGGCAATTGGATGGAACGATTGCCAGTCGCGACGAAGCGTTGGGTGTTGCTCGCGCAGAGTGGTTTTCTCATTGACCACTGCACGATTTGCCCCGATGGCAAGCTATGCTTCTTCAACGATGAACCGCACCCTCATTCGGGCACTCGCATTGGTGGTTGCCTTTGCCTGCACCATCTCAGCATTTGCGCAAGCGAAGACACCTTCGGCCCCCGCGAAGCCTCCAGCAGCCGCGAAGCCAACCACGACGCAGAAGGCTGCACCGAAGGCTGCAATCAAGACTGCAGCGGCAACGCCCGCCGCGCCCAACGCCCCCGTCACTCCTGCCGAGCATGTGACAAGCGTGTACGTCGTCCCAATGGGATTTCGTGGAACTGGTCAGTTCGGCCTTGACATTCATCCGTCGGTCTATGAGAAGGTCGTTGAGGATGTCGCCGAGAAGAAGCCAGACCTCGTTGTGTATGTCCTGAATTCCGCGGACGTGGATACGGTCGCATACATGGGTGACGATCCGCGCGAGCAGGGGGTTTTTGACGACGACTCGATTCGCAAGATGACCCGTGATCTCAAGGCGGCGATCGCAGCCACGGGTGCCGAGCAGGTCATGGTGGTGCGCGACGCAGTCGGTTACAGCGCGCTCCTCGGGCTTTCGTGGCCCAACATGTACATGACCGAAGGGGCACGACTCATGGGACTGAGCCGCATCCGAGAGCGGACTCAAGTCGAAGATCCCGAAGTGTTCGCGAAGTTCCGCGAGGCATTCGTCGGAATCTGCAACGGATTTCTCGTGTCGGGCGGCTACAACCCATCAATCGGATTGGCGATGATGCGTGAAGAAAAGATGCTCAGCGCTAGTTTTAAGGGGCGCGAGATCACTTGGCGAGAGGATGACAAGGGCACCTGGGTTGTGGACAACAGCGAGAAGAAGTTCGCCGGATTTTCTGCCCAGTCAGCAGAAGAACTTGGCCTCTCCGATGGGACGGTTGCTGACGAGTTGCCAGCGATGCTCGAAGACCTCATGTATCAGCGCGGATCTCGAGAGTTCGAGCGCATGCCAAAGGATGGCGAGATGATCGTGAAGGAGTACATCGATGGATGGCGCAAGGCATACGAGTCGTGCAAGAAGTCATTTGAGACCTACCAAGAGGCGATGGGGAACGCTTCGGGGAAGGATGAGCTGAAGTACCTCAATCAGGCGAAGAGCACGATCGATAAGGTGCTCGCGCTGATGAAGAAGTACCCCGCAGTGGCGATCCGATTGAATCGCGAGTTTGGCGCTGGCCGCGTACAACTCGAAACCGAAGCGCTTCAGATTCAGGAACGAATTCGCGCGCTGCGAAAAGCACCTGCGCCAACAGGCGGCGGTTCGAGGGGCTCTTCTCCAGCTGGTCCCGGTCTCGGTTCGGGCGGGTAATCGCTCGCGCAATCACACGAAAGAACGATGGCTCACCACATGCGAACGAACACCATGATGCGAAGAACGATCTGCAGTGCGAGTCTCTTGCTCGCGTCTCTGTCCGCCTCGGATGCATTGGCCCAGAAGGCCACGCCTCCATCAACACCGGCATCCAAGTCCGGCACTGCCGCTGCGACTGCAAAGCAATCGAGCGCTCCAACTGCTGCGACGAAGAAACAAGTATTCGTGCTTCCACTCGATGGCATGGTTGGAGTGGGCCTGCGCCACGATGAGATGGAGGAGATGGAGAAAGCTGCGGACAAGTTTGGTCCAGGGCAGATTTTTATCATTCGAATCAACTCGAATGGTGGGCTTGTGATTGAGGGAGACAAGATCGCAACAACCCTGTCGCGAATCAAGAACAAGCACCGGCTCATCGCATGGATCGAGAAGGCAATCTCTGGAGGGGCGTTCACCGCGCTCTATGCCGACGAGATTTACTTCATGCCCGAGGCCGCCCTTGGATCGATCACGATGCTCAGCGGACGGACTGAAGTTACCGCGGTTCGCGAGGATTGGAAGAGTCGCGTGGCGGAGGCCTGCGCGAGTGGGGGTCGCGATCCACTCATCGGACCGGCCATGGTGCACTCCGAAGTTGAACTCTCATACGACAAAGACCCAAAGACCGGCAAGGTGACGTTTTACCCAGATGTCAAGCACGCCTTTGTACTTTCGACACGCACGGAGAACCTTGATTTCAGCGCAACCAGTGCTGAACATTCTGGCTTCTCTGAAGGGACCGCTGCGACTGAAACTGATCTCTTTCGCGAACTCGGAGTGGATGACCCATCCAAATTTGAGGTGAACGACGCTGGAAAGAAGATCGCAGCGAAGTGGCAGAAGCTGATCAAGGGTGCGAATGAAGAGGTTCCGCTGCTGCTTCGAAAGCGGGACATTGAAGGGTCGTCTGAGGGTGGCGTTGCGTTCCTGCAGGCGCGCATCCGAAACACTCAGAAGATCGTTGACTGGTTCAAAAAGTGCCCACCTGCAATGCAGTACGAGCTCAACATCCCTGAGCAGGCGATTGACCAGATGGAGCAAGAAATCAAAGAAATGCGAAAGCAAATCAAGGAAATGCAGGCGGCAGGGAACTAGCCGACCTCGCGCCGCTGAAAGAGTGCGACGGCGAGTGCCAGAATCGCCGCCACCATGAGCATCCCATAGGGGAGGACATAGGCGAGGTAGTCGAACGGGATCATCTGATTCTGATTCACCGCATCCACAACCCAGAACACTTGGAAGTTCGGGATGACCGCGTAGGCGACCTTGCATCCAAAGAGCCCCACAGCATCCGCATTGAGCGCGCTCTCGTGCGCAGATTCACGAATCGCGACGAGTTGTTCGAGTGCCTGAATGCGCCTCCCGAAAATCCAGTCTGACAACAGTCCGATGACGAGGACCCCAAGTGTGACTCCGATAGTGAGCACTTGTCCGAGGCGGGTACTCGCGGCGATGGACACAGCCGAGAGGACGCAGAGCGCGACGAACATCAGCAGGAGCGAAACGAGCAACTCAGGACGAAAGTCCTCGGACGCGGGAATAGACCCCCACGCAGGGTCGAAGAAGAGGCTGAGCACATACGCGACAAGCAGCAATGGTCCCCCGAGCGAAATCATGATTGCCGCGAACGACTTGCCGTAGAAGAAATTGCACCATGCTGCGGCGATGAGCGTCAGGCTCGCCGCACTCACTCCAAGAACAACGACGGGCCAACGAACTGGGGTGGCAGCGGTTTGCATCACGCCATGGACTTCCATGAGTAGGAAGGCCATTGCTGGCAATGCCATCGATGCGAGCAGTGCGAGTGTCACCCCAAAGTACTTTCCGAGCACGAATGTGGCGCGCGCAACGGGTTTCGAGACAACCATGAGGACAGTCTTGTTGGCAATCTCCTGATCAACCACACTCGTGGCGAGGAAGGCGGCGAGGAGCGCTCCGGCCATGAAGACGGTCGAGAGCCCAAGATCGACATACATCCGCTGGTCATCGCTCATCGTAAAGGCCGAGAACTGATTGCTTAGCACGACCAAGAGCAATGCCGCGAGGACCACCACAAGTGTCAGCGGTTGCCGGATGCACTCGAGAAAAGTGTTGCGCACAATCGCAAAGAGTTGTTCAAGAAATGCCATGCGTCTCTCGAGAGGTCTCGGAGTGGAAGAATAGGCGATCCGCGTGGCGAGATGGCTCGAGTCGATTCTGAACTGGCGTCGGAGCATCGGCGTACGACCGACGATCGCACATCTGGCGAGTTTTTCGTACGATTCGGATCGTGCGTTCTGCTTCACCGCGAGTGCACGCTGAGCCCCTCTGAGACGAGCCCCACGCCCCGCATACTGACCCCATGATGCATGACCAATTTGTATTTCGGCAGGCGACCCGCGTTGCTGGTCTTGGCGCGTTGTTTCAGTCTGCGCTTGCGCTGTTCCTTCTGGTCTATGGCAACCTCGCCGCCGACACTGGTTTGATCCTCGCGGGGCTGTTTGTCGCCACTGGGGTATTGAACTGGACGAGTTTGGCGGTCCTCTTTCATCAGCATCGGCTTGAGCGAGTCGAGTCGCTTGAAAATGAAGAGATCGCCTCGCAGCGCGGCGGAGCCGCAAGCGCCTTTGAGGGCGAACGCGTCGAGAATCAAGCGGCCTCACGTCGTTTGCGACTGATGCATCAGTGGCTCGCGCCCGTTGCAAGTGTGCTCGTTGCGTTGATGCTTGGGGCACTCTGCTATGGAACGCTCTTGTGGCTCGGCCGTCTCGATGACTCGCAAGGAAACGCGACGACGTTTCGCGTCGGAGCTCACTTGGGATGGCAACTCGCGATCTGCACAGGACTCGCGCTTGTCACGTTCATCTTCTCGCGTTTTGTTGCAGGAATGGCGAAGCAGAAGGCCTGGCAGAATCTGCGCGGCGGCGCAGGGGCGATGGTCGGTAATGCGCTCGTGCTGCTCGCCCTCGCCGTCGGAACCATTTTTCAGGTCTTCAAGAAGGATGGAGTTCTCGAGGCGATTGCCTACGGCATTGCGATCTTTGCTGGCGTGATCGCTGCCGAGACTCTCCTGAATTTGATTCTGAATCTGTATCGCCCACGGAAAGCGAGTGAGACTCCGCGACCAGCATTCGACTCAAAGCTCCTCGGCCTCGCGGCTGCGCCAGATTCAATCGTGCGAAGCATCAACGAGGCAGTGAACTATCAGTTCGGCTTCGATATCACGAGCTCGTGGGGATATCAGTTGTTGGTGCGGAGTGTCTTGAGGCTGTGCAGTCTTGGAGCGGTGGTGCTGCTGTTGATGTCAATGATCGTCGTTGTATCGCCGAGTGAGCAGGCGGTTCGACTGCGTGGGGGGCGCGTGATCGGCGATGTTGTTCAAGGGTCAATGCTCTTCAAGTGGCCCTGGCCATTTGAATCGGTCGAGCGGTTTGACATCGGCCAGATTCGGACGCTCGTGCTCGGCGCGAAGTTGTTGCCAACGTCGACGGTCAACCTCTGGCCTGTCGAGGGCGAGCCTGATACCGAGCGGTTGCCCTTCATCGTCTTGGCGAGCTCCCTTCAGAGCGCGTTGTCGGCGCCAGAAGTTGGGGCGGACGCCACTCGTCAGCAAGAAATGTCAGACGCGGATGCCGCGCGTGTCTCGAATCAGTTTGCGCTCATTGACGCCGACATCGTGCTCGAATACCGCGTCCGTGCCGATGGACTGCTCGAGTATTTACAGTTCTGTGGCGACGCCCGCTCGCGAGGCAGTGCGCTCGACATGCGAGAGCGAACACTTCGAGCGATCGCACTGCGAGAAGCGAGCCAGTTGTTCTCGACGAGATCGATCGACCAGGTGCTTTCTCCGCAGGGGGACTCGTTCGTGAGTCAACTCAAACAGCGCGTTCAGGGCGCGTTTGATCAAGGTCGTACAGGGGTCGAGGTGGTTGGCATCCTGCTGCCCGTCCTTCGACCGCCTGCGGGCGAGTCCGCGGGAATGTTCGAAGAGTTGTCGATCGATGTTCAGAATGCACGAAAGATCATCGATGAGGCAAATCGCGCGCTCAATGTCACTCTCTCAACGCTGGTGGGAAGCCCAGCTGCTGCTCGAACAATTGTTGCAGCAATCGATGACCTGAAGCGAGCAGAGAAGGACTTCGGACCAGAGTCGCCTGCTGCTCGAGAGAAGCGCGCGCAGGTCGAGACGCTGATGCTGGATGCGCGCGCACAGGCTGCGAGCGTGATCAGTACGGCGCGCGCGAAGCGCTGGGACATGCTCATGCGTGCGCGCACGACCTCGAGCGAAGTCCTGGGACAAGCAGCGAACTACCACATGGCTCCTGAGATCTACCGCGAGCGCGCGATCATGGCAGTTCTCACGCGAGCGCTAGCTGCCGCACGAATCAAGTATGTCCTCGCAGTCGATCCTGCGCGAGTCGAATTCGATGTGCAGATGGAACAACCCGAACCGGGGCTCAACCTCGGCGATTACCTTGAGAAGAAGGAGTAGTCATGGTGCGAAAGATCCCGATCCTGGTTGCATGCATCATCGTTGCAGTTCTCGTGCTGTTCAATACGACATACACCGTCAACTTTCACGAGGTCGCGGTTCTTACCCGATTCGGGAAGCCTGCAGGAGTGCAGCGCGATGCAGGATTGCATTTCAAGGCACCACTCTTCATCGATCAGGTCTCGAAACTCGACACGCGCCTGCAGTTGATCGAGAGCTCGCTTGAGACCGTGTTGACGAAGGATGGACAACAGGTGCTGGTCAAGGCCTACTTGCTCTGGCGCATCGATTCCACCGGCGAGGCTGCCTTGCAGTTTCATAACTCGTACGGATCGCTTGAGGCAGCGGGGAAAGACCTTGTGACACATTTGCAGGGGGCTGTCCGCGCAGTTGGGGGGTACACCTTCGCACAGCTCATTGGTCAAGAGAGCAAGATCGCTGAGGCTGAGAGTTCCATCCTTGCCGACCTTCGGTCCACGAAACTGGCCGGCGTTGAGCCGGTGACTGTTGGAATCTCGCAAGTCGTCCTGCCACCGAAGACCACAGTGGCGGTGCTGCGCAGAATGGCAGCGGTCCAAGAGACGCTTGCGAACCTGGAAGAATCGAAAGGCAATTCAGAAGCCGAGGCAATCAAGAGTCAGGCAGCGAGCACTGGAGACACGATTCGCGTCTTTGCTGACCAATGGGCATCCGACATCGAGGCGCGCGGGAACGCGGAAGCCACACGCTATTACGAACTGATGAAGTCTGAGTCTGAACTTGCGATCTTTCTCGCATGGCTTGATGCGCTCAAGGGGTCGCTCTCGGGCAGCACAACGTTTGTGACCGATCTCAATCGAGCTCCGTTTCACTTGCTTGACCTTTCCGCCAAGACGGGCGCTGGCACAATTCCTCAGCCTGCAAAGCCGTACGGGATGGATGGCACGCAGGCCATCCCACCGGTGAAGGTTCCTTGATATGAGTTCGTCGCAGCACAACAACGACGACCCACAAGAACCGTCGGATGGATCGCATGCGGTGCGCGTGGGAAAGAGCGCGCAACTCAACCTCCACGCTTCAGCCGCGAGTCCCGCGTCGATGCGGGAGGCGATGAATCCAGCGAACGAGAGCCTTGGCGAAGCGTTGCGTCTCTCGTACCGACTCCTGCAAGTGGCGATGTGCGGCCTTGTCGTCACATTCATCTTTTCTGGCTTCCAGTCAGTGCCCGAGGGGGTCACTGGGATTCGAACGATCTTTGGACGGGTTTCGGGCGATCCTGGTGATGAGATGATTGTCCCGGGGCTTCAGCCGTTTTGGCCATATCCCGTCGGCGAAACGGTGACCATGCCCCTTCGAAGGACCGTTGAGGTGCGCGATGCGTTCTGGCCTACGCTTGGCGCCAAAGACACCACGATCGAGCAGGCGACCGACTCGGCTGATCCGAACAACCCGATCCGGCCCGGACGCGACGGGTCTGTGATCACGGCAGATGGTGATCTTGCGCATCTGCAATTGGGGGTCGAATATTCGGTTGTTGACCCGGTGGCAGCCCTCGGGAAGGTCAATCCAGAGCACATGGACATGCTTGTAGACAAGGTGCTACAGGGGGCCGTTGTGCAGGTCGCAGCCGAGTTCACGCTGTCAGAGTTGCTCGAACAGCGAGATCTTCCTGCGGCCGAGATTCGCGCGCGCATGCAGGCAAGGCTCGATGCACTGCAAAGCGGAATCCATGTCGGCACCGTGACGATCACCGAGCGAACGGCGCCGCTTGCAGTGCGAAACGCGCTGCACCGCGTGCAAGTTGCGCGCGAAGACATGAAGACCGCGCTTGAACGGGCTCGGCAGGAAGCCAACGCCAAGCTGGTCGGCGCGGCAGGTCCCCAGTATGCGCAGGTGCTCGCGCTTATCGCTGAGTACGAGTCGCACTTGACGGCGGGAAGGCAGGCGCAGGCGGACGCACTGCTGCAGAAGATCGGAGAGCGGCTCGAGCAACCAGATATTGGTGGAGAAGCGGCCCGCATCATTCTTCACGCGAAGTCCTACGAGGCCCTCCTCGTCTCGACGCTCACGAAGGAAGTTCAGCGAATCGAAGGGCTTGCAGCCTCGTTCCACGAGAATCCACGACAGCTGATTCAACAGTTGTGGCTGGATGCCGTCCGTGAGGCGATGAGTAAGCAAGAGGTCGAAGTGTTCGCACTCCCGCCTGGAATCGGCCACTATGCGATCCATGTGAAGAGTTCGCCCGACGTTATGCAGACACGCCGAGACGCAGAGCTCGAACGAAAGAAGCAAGCAGCGGCAATGATGAACCTTGGCGCGCAATCATTTCAGTTGGGGAGCAAGCAGATCATGATCGATCGACCAGGACGACGGCTCGAAAAGACCGGTGACAAAGGCTTCGGCCGCTAAGGAGTGCGTCATGGCGTCACAGCCCATTGTTGAAGCGGTTGGCCTCGTGAAAGTCTTCGATGACTTTTGGTTGCGCGCGAAGGCGCGAGCGGTCGATGGGATCGATTTTGAGATCCGTCCAAATGAGATTTTTGGTTTGCTCGGACCCAACGGGTCAGGCAAGAGCACGACGATCAAGATGATTCTTGGGCTTCTACGGAAGACCAAGGGGCGCCTTTCGGTCTTCGGACGAGACCCTGGTGATGTGTCGGTGAAGGCGCGCATTGGCTACCTGCCTGAAGAGTCGTACATGTATCGGTTCTTGAATCCGCTCGAGACGCTCGATTACTACGGCAAGCTCTTTGGTATCGCGCGAAGTGTGCGGCGTCGCCGATCGCTCGAATTGCTCGACATGGTTGGTCTCGAAGGGGCGTCGCATCGAGCGGTGGGTGAGTTTTCGAAGGGGATGAGTCGGAGACTTGGGATCGCCCAAGCACTCATCAATGACCCTGAGTTTCTCATCCTCGACGAGCCAACCTCTGGCCTCGATCCCATTGGTACAAAGCAGGTCAAAGACCTATTGCTCGACCTAGGTCGACGGGGGAAGACAATCCTGCTTTCATCGCACTTGCTTGCAGATGTCGAAGATGTCTGCGACCGGATGGTGGTGCTCTACGGTGGCAAGATTCGTGCGTCGGGTACGACGCAGGCGCTGCTGGCTGACACGAACCGCACGATGATCTGCCTTCCGCGCGTTCGAGCGCAGACGATCGAGAAGATCGATGCGCTGGTGCGCGCTGAAGAGGGGATGGCGATCGAGCGAGTTGAAGCGCCACGCCAGCGGCTCGAAGATCTTTTCGTGCAAATCGTTGAGCAAGCGCGCGTCGAACAGACATCGACCAGTGGCGCATTGCAGGGGGGCAAGACCGCGGCATTTCTACTCGGTGATCACGAGCGGGATGTGCCAGAGGAGATCGTCGCTGACCTTCAGCGCGAGCCACGATCGTCCACTCCAGCTCACGCGGTGGTTGCGAACCCGCCGAGCGAACCCGCGAACGAATCAGTCCTCAGTGACTTGATCGCTTCAGCGACACCGCCAACGCGGGTGAAACCAACGCCAGCTGAGCGACCGCCCACCGGTAACCCAGCGCTCGATCGACAAGTCATCGACGATCTCCTCGAAAAGCCTCCGGAGCAACGCGGGTGATCTCGTTTCGATCTGCGTCGGAGCGCCTCGATCGATGGCAAGAGACATCGCGCGCGCGTATGCAACTCACGTTGGCGGTCGTGCTCGTCGGATCGCTGCTGTTCTCGCCGCTCGTGCTCGCGTCGTGGAACTTTTCGCGAACTGTCACACAAGTCGCGACGATCTTGCGTGAGGCAAACGCGGTCGAACGGAACCCAGTTGCGATCCAGTTGCTCGAGCGTGGCAGCGTCACCATTGAAGGACGAGAAATCGGATCTGTGCGCGTGCAAGCCCTCGCGCCACAGTTCTTCGACGAACGTGGGCAGATCGAAGAGATCGACGCCGTTGCATCGCTCGTCGCATCCGTTGTCGCCCCGCCATGGGCGCCCCAACGGCTCATCGAGAATCCATGGCTTGTGACAGGGCTCGCGGGTGCGGTCGTGGCGCTTGCGGTCATCGCAATCTGGGTGGGGCTCGCGATTCAACTTGGCGTGCTGCTCGTGCTCGGCTGCTGCTTCTTGGTTCCGCTGTGGATGGCTGGTCAGTTGGGGCCGATGGTTGCCGTCGGAGGAATCGTCTTCCTTTTCTTCGTCTTCTTTCTGCTCTGCCGTTTGGCACTCGCTTCCCTTGGGCGCGCCTCGCCTGTGAGCGGAGTTGCGCACACCCTTCTCCTTGAGGGAGTGCGCCAGCGCATTTCACTCGGATTCATCGGCACACTCCTCGTGCTCCTTCCACTGATTCCACTGTGGATCGATTCGCGCGAGCCACTTCGCTATCAAGTCCAAACGTTCCTCTCGCGCGGCACCAGTCTCGTCTTCGTGTTTGCAGCGGGGTTGACGCTCTTTCTCTCATGCGCGACTGTGGCGTTTGAGATACGCGATCGGCAGATCTGGAACGTGCTCACGAAGCCAGTCTCGCGATTTCAGTACCTCGCGGGCAAACTGCTCGGTCTCTCCATCCTGAATGCAATCGTGCTCATTGTGGGTGGTACAGCCGTCTTTGTCTATGTCGAGTACCTTTCTACGCGCCAAGCGGCGGACATCGCTGATGCAGCGGCGCTTCGAGATCAAGTGCTTGTTGCGCGCGAGGTGGCACACCCGGCGTACCAACAGCTGCAGCCAGACGAGCTGAACGACATCGTCGACCGGACCATCGCGCGCGATTCAGTTCTGCAGGCTGATATCGCTGATGGGCGCAGGTATGAGACGGAAGTCCGCCGTGAGTTGCAGGCGACAAAAAACCAAGAGTATCTCGTGCAGCAGCGAACAATCGAGCCTGGAAAGGCACGGACGTATGTCTTCTCAGGGCTCCATGAGGCCATGCGAAGCGGAGCCGATCCTGTCTTGCGGTACAAGTTTCACATCGGTCGCGACGATTCGCACGAGACATTTCCAGCACTCTTTGTGTTCGGGCAAACTCCCCCTGCGATGGTCAATTATGTACCAGTCCAGCGCAACGTCTTCGCGATTCCTGTCAATGCGATCGGCACCGATGGATCACTCTCAATTGAAGTCGTCAACGGGGGGCTCTCGCGCGACCGGCAGTTCTATCCAGGCACCTGGTCACTCAACTTCGATTTCGATGGTCTTGAAGTGTTGCATCGCGTCGGCGGATTTGAAGGCAATTACCTGCGAGCACTCTTGATCGACTGGTCGAAGCTCGTCTTCATCTCGGCGCTCGGCATTGCCGCGGCAAGTGTGCTGTCGTTTCCGGTCGCCGTCCTTCTCGCCTTTACGGTCTTCATTTCGTGCGCGGTCTCCTCATACCTGGGGGTCGCGCTCGAGAACTACTACATCGACGAGAAGTCCGATCTCGCAACGAAGGCATTCCAGTACACGATTCGTGGAATCGCCGGAACCGTGAAGGTCGCGTGTTCTCCGTTCGCGCACTCTGGAGGCACGGACGATCTTGTCAACGGCCAGCTCATTCCATGGTCAAGCGTGCTTCGGACCGGCGGTCTCGTCGGCGTGCTGTGGAGCCTGCTCGCCTTTTCGATCGGATTCCTCGGATTTCGCCGCAAGGAAATTGCTGTCTACAGCGGAAACAACTAACCAGTGCGTGATCGACTCATTCAACTCGCCGCGCTCGTGTCCGCAGTGATCGCCTTCGCTGTCGCAGGCCAAATGCTCCCTGGAGTCTTGCGTGTGAGCGATGAACGCGGCCTGCGTTACACCGATGTCTCGCTCGAAGGAGCTCCGCCGATCGTCGCGCTCGGAACAGCCATTGGTGCGCTTCGCGGCATCATCGTCGATTACCTCTGGATCAAAGCCGGGATGCAGAAGGAGAAGGGGCTGTTCTACGAGGCGATGACCGACGCGCGGCTCATTACGAAGTTGCAGCCCCGCTTTGGCGAGGTCTGGGGCTTCCAGGGCCACAACATGGCCTACAACATTTCGGTGCTCACCGACACGCCGAGCGAACGCTGGGAGTGGGTGCGGGCAGGCATTGATCTGGTGCGTGACGAGGGACTTCGATACAACCCCAACGACCTGATCCTGCACAAGGAACTTGCGTTCTGGCTCTCGCACAAGATTGACGGAGTCGCCGATGACGCACACCTGTACTACAAGCGTGAGTTTGCGCGCGAGTGGCAATATCTGCTTGGCGTGCCTCCCGGAAGTCATCAGGATCGCATCAACTGGATCGCCGCAATCAAGGATGCGCCCGACACACTTGAAGCACTCGAGCAGAAGAACCCAGCAGTACGCGCGATGGTTGAACGCCTCCAAAGCGGACTCTCTGGGTTTGACCAGCGCTTTCAGTTTCAACTCGACAGCACGTTTCTAACGAACCTCGGGCGTTGGAAATCTGTGCAGACCAGCCGCTATGCGAAACTCCTTGGTCTCGACGAGACGTTTCGAAAGAACGATCCCATCTTTGCGACGTTTGACACCGTACTGACGAGCGCTGAGTCCGAAGCTGCGCTTGCCGACTTTCTGCCGTTCCTCCAGAAGAAGGTGCTCCGCGAGAGTTTCAATATGGACGCGACACTCATGTGGGAGTACACGCGCGACTTCGGCCCTTTTGATTGGCGCCATCCGCAGTCTCATGCCTTTTACTGGGCGCGCAAGGGGGCAACGACCGCCGCGAAACGATCGTCGAACGTCGAAGACATTTACAAGGTGCTCAACAACGACCGCATCAACATTCAGGCGATGCAGGCACTCTCGCGCACAGGGATGATGCAATTCGATCCGTTCAGTCACGACAATCCAGGAAGGCTGAATGATCCACGTTGGATCAAGGCGATTGATCGGTACTTCGGCGAGCTCTACCGAAAGCACTTCGGCACCCGCGGCGGTGGAGGTGACTCGTTCTGTGACTTCTATCAGAACTTCATGTCACAAGCCGTCCGCGAGCTGTACCGCATGGGTGACTACGAGGGGGCGCAGGCGATCCTCACGAAGCTGGATTCGCTCTTTGGGCGCGGGGGACTCATTCCAAACAACAAGTACGAGGCTCCACTGCCGACATTTGTGCACAACGTCACCTACGGCGAATATGAAGGATCGCCAGATGTCGCACGAAGCGATGTCTACGCGGCACTCGAGCGCGGTTTTCGCGAGGGCCTGCTGTTTGATCGCCCTCAAGTGTTGACCGACGCACTCGAGTTCGCCAAGGGGTTGACCGCCTATTTTCAAGGGAACGAGTACACGGACTTCGTCAACAAGTTTGGCGAGCGTCGCATGGCGGACCTCATTGGGAGCCTCCGCACAAGTGTGCAGGATGTCTTTGCAAATGTGGTGATGGATTCAAGTCAACCGCTGATGGATCGCCTGACGATCTACAACCGCGCCGGAGAGGCACAGCGGCGCATGGTTTACGACCAACTGAAGGGGGTCCTCGAGCAGGAGTACGCGCTTGATCCGCTCTCGAATGTGGTCCCGTTCGCCCAGCTCTTTCCAGAGCCGCCCGAGATGGAAACGTATCGACAGGCGCAAGCGGCCGAAGCAGCAAGCAGAGCAACTGTGGGTGAGACGACGCACCGTTCGACTGCGGAGATCAAGTGATGAGACATGCAATACCGCCAGCCATCATCGGCATCGGAAGAAACTACGCAGACCATGCCAAAGAGATGGGGGGGGCGTTGCCGACACGGCCACTGGTGTTCATGAAAAATCCAGCGGCGATTTGTGGAGATGGAGATGAGATTGTCATTCCAACAGTGTGCAAGGAAGGGGGGGCGCAAGTGGACTTCGAGGGCGAGCTCGCAGTTGTTCTTGACTGCGATTGCCGAGATGTTTCGCGCGAGCATGCGCTCGATGTCGTGCGCGGATATGCCGTTGCGAATGATGTCAGTGCGCGCTGGTGGCAGAACGAGGGTTCTGGCGGGCAGTTCACCCGTGGAAAGAGCTTCGACACATTCTGCCCGCTCAGTTCTGTCGCGCCGGCACACATGGTTGGCGATCCTCAGGCGCTTCGAATTCGCACGCGAGTCTGCGGCGAACTCATGCAGGACGCGTCGACCGCTCAGATGATCTTCTCAGTTGCACACTTGATCAGTGATCTCTCTCGCGGATTGACCCTGCTTGCTGGCACCGTCATTCTGACTGGGTCTCCTTCTGGCGTGGGTCATGCTCGAAAACCGCCGCGCTATCTTCGCCACGGAGACCTCATCGAGATCGAGATCGACGGGGTCGGAAAGCTCAGCAACAGGGTCGTTGAGGCGCAGTGACGGGGCGCGCTCTCACGGCGCCGACGCGGCTCGCGATCGCCGCAATTCGCGCCTACCAACGCACGCTCGCGTGGCTAGTCGGCGGTCGCTGCCGATTTCATCCCTCTTGCTCGGTCTACGGGATCGAGTCATTCACTCGCCACGGATTCATCCGCGGGCTCTCACTGACTGTGTGGCGTGTCGCTCGCTGTCACCCTTGGGGAGGGTGTGGAGATGACCCCGTTCCAAAGGACTGACGTGCGATCACCGGCGCCGCAGGTGCACCTCAAGGCGTCCGGATTCTTCCACTAACGCCTTCTGGTACTCAAGGAGCGGGCGCATGTTGTGAGCCCTCGCTGAGATCACAAGGTCGAGTCCGCAAGGCAACTGGTGGTATCTCAAGTGAAACGCCTCTCGAAGCAGTCGCTTCAGTCGATTGCGCACCACCGCGCTGCCAACCTGTCGTCCGATGGAAAGTCCTAGCCGTGTGCGATCCCCGCCATTCAACGCAGCATGAATCGATATGAATCCGAGGTCCGCCCGAACCCGCCTCGCGAAGACGCGCTGATACTGCTTCGCCCCTCCGATTCGACTCGACCGATCGGCCCCAGAGGAAGGTCGCATCACAGCCCACCCTGTGTGGAACAAGCCGCGAGGGGGTTGCCCGCGGCGCGAGGTCTTTGGTGGAGCGAAGGGGGTGACATGGTGGCGCTTGCTTGAGAGCGGGTGGAGCGCTATCCTAAGGGGCTACCCAAGACTGGAGATACGCCATGAATGAAGCTCTCAAAAGTGATGACATCGTTGCGAAGGTCGGCGGCCGATTCAAACTCACTGCGCTGATTCAGCGCCGAATCTGTGAGTTGCTCAATGGGGCACGACCGTTGGTTGAACGCGACGGACGGAGCGACTTCGAGGTGGTGATCGAGGAGATCGCGACCGACAAGTTGACCATCGACTGGGAGCAGTCTGGCCTCTCAAAACCTGCGCTCGCGCGCGCAGACGCATAACAAAGGGTGCGATACCGGGGCAGAGCGGGGGGGCTGCGCAGGAATGCACTGTTCATTCTTGCATCGGATGATTCTGGTGGTAGGTTGTTTTCGTCTAGCGTCGTCCCCGTCCGATCAGGAATGATGGAGTGCACCTCATGAACACATGGTTCTCCCGCAGCAGTGGTCATTCAATGGTGGCCGCGCTTGTATTGTGTCAATTCTGCCTTGCGGGGGTGCTCGCGGCCGATGCGACTTCACGAGATGCGATCATGGATGACCTTGCCGTCTCGGCGGGTAGGCAATGGCCAGTGTGGGCTGCCTACAGGGACATACCAACCATGAGGGTTGTCGTAGGAGGCGCAGGGCAGTCCGACGGCGGAGTTGCTGGAACATGTCCAACGCAGGTCGTTGCTCACACCGATGCAAACTTCTCAGGCGGTTCGTTCATCGTGCAGGCTGGATTCGCTGAACTTGAATCAGCGGCCTGTTCGTACGTCGTCCCAGCCGCAGCTTTTCCACTCCGACTCGACCTCACTGAAATGATTTTTGCGACGAGTGCCGCCACGGTTCAAACGACGACCAAGTGGTCCATCCTTGTGTGGGAGGGAACTCCAGCGACTGGAACGCTGCGCTATACCTATTCATCGGATGCGAAAATCATCCCGCACATTGTGCTACCACCTGGAACGAGTGGGGTGAACGTGCAGTTCATGATCGACCCCGCCGATCCTGATCAGATGTACCTCAACGATAATGGGAGCCACACATTCTCGATCGGATACCGGATTGATGAGCACAACAATCAGACGCAAAACCCATGCTTCGTTGCGCCACCAAGTTCGAGTAACGCATTTCCCACAACTGATGTGAGCGGACTCGCGCAGGGCACTCAGAATTGGATCAATGCAGTGAACTGCGGGGCGCTCGGCTGTCCCTCTGGCTGGAAGACGTTTGCATCGTGGCCAACCGCCTGCCGTCCAACAGGCGACTGGGTCATGCGCGCGACGTACACGCCTGTCAACTGTGCGGCGTTGCAAGGAGCATGCTGCGTGGGAACAAACTGCGCCATCGCGACGCAGGCCGACTGCCAGTCGGTTGGAGGGCTTTATCGAGGTGACGGCACAGTGTGCAGCTCGTCGATCTGCCTCCCACAGGGGACGAACGCCTGCTGCTTTGCCTCAACTGGTGGATGCGTCAACCTCTCGTACCAATCGTGTCTGTCGGCTGGTGGGGCGCCAGGGCCCGAGGGAAGCCAGTGCGCGACCTATCTGTGCTTTCCTCAGGGAGCATGCTGCTTGCCCTCAGGAAGCTGTGCTGGACCGATCAGCCCCGAAGCGTGTGCTCTCCAAGGCGGCAACTACCAAGGAAACGGAACCTCATGCGCGACAACGTCATGCCCGCTCCCGCAGGGGGCCGCGTGCTTCCCAAATGGGTTCTGCCTCGTCATGACCCAAGGCGATGCCACCGCAGCTGGAGCCTCGTGGCAGGGGGCTGGGACCACCTGCGCTGATTCAAATGGCAACGGGACGGCAGATCTCTGTGAGGCGCAGCACCCTGGAGATGTCAATGGGGATGGCGCGGTGAACGGTCAGGACCTCGCAACGCTCTTGGCAGCTTGGGGTGCATCCGGAGGACCAGCGGATGTCAATCACGACGGCATCGTCAACGGAAGCGACCTTGCGACGGTGCTCAGCGACTGGACAGGTTGACCAGCCGCGGCGATACTTGAGATTCCTGGAGAGGTGTCCGAGCGGTTGAAGGAGCCAGTCTCGAAAACTGGTGTGGGCCTCGTGCTCACCGTGAGTTCGAATCTCACCCTCTCCGTTGATTTGAGTCAGGGGCTGTTCACGGTGTGCGGACCCGCGACATAGGCGTCGCCGCTAGGAATCCACCCGGATTGACCATCTGCAAGTTGGATGTGACACCACCCGGGTCGATGCTCAATCAATGTGAATTCAGTTCCTTCGTCGAGCGGTTCAGTGAATGCTGGTGAAAACCCAGAACCGTTTCCCTTGCGCGCAATGACATCGCCGTGAAGCACGACCCCCGCTGGATCGACACGTTCGCGAACGAAATCGATGACGAGCGTTGCGGCAGCGACCGCAAAGAGCGCCAAGGCGCACGCAATCGTTGCACGCCAAGGCTTGAGGGCAGTCCAGCGAGCCGCGATTCCGATGGCGATGATGGTCCAGAGCAAGGTCCAAAGCGATGCGGTGGTGGCGAATCGGACTGCCGACGAGGCCCAGCCCGATTCATGCCAGATCGATGCGAGCGGATCGCTCCAGTGGCCTCGCGCGTGAGCGCCACCACGAGCAGGTACGAGCGAGCGAGCGTGTGCGAGATTCGCGATCACGCGTGGGTCGCCAGGGAGCAGTTGTGTCGCATCGAGGAGGGCGCCGA
>SYHM01000167.1 GCA_005799205.1 Planctomycetia bacterium
AATTCGAATCCCGCGACGATCATGACCGATCCTGCGATGAGCGATCGCACCTACATCGAACCGATTACTCCCGAGGCTGTCGAACGCATTCTCGTGCGTGAGCGGGAACTCGGATTTCCGATCGACGCACTCCTGCCGACGATCGGCGGCCAGACCGCGCTCAACTGCGCCTGCGCGCTCTTCGACAAGGGGGTGCTCGAACGTCATGGCGTCACCATGATCGGCGCATCACGCGAATCGATCCGCCGCGCAGAAGATCGAGAGGCCTTCCGAGAGATCGTGACTCGACTCGGCCTGCATCAACCACACTCGCGCACCGTGACGAACATTGACGATGCCCGCGCGTTCCTCGACGAGATCGGCCTGCCCGCGATCATTCGCCCCGCATTCACGCTCGGCGGAAGCGGCGGCGGGATCGCCTACAACGTCGAAGAGTTCGAAGAAATCATTCGTCGCGGCCTCGCAGCCAGCATGATTGGGCAGGTGCTCATCGACCAGAGCGCGCTGGGATGGAAGGAATACGAACTCGAAGTCGTTCGCGATCACAACGACAACTGCATCATCATCTGCGGCATTGAGAACATCGATGCGATGGGAGTGCACACGGGTGACTCGATCACTGTGGCGCCGATTCAGACCCTCACAGACCGTGAGTACCAGCGCATGCGCGATGCGGCGTTCGCCATTATGCGAGCCGTCGGCGTTGACACTGGCGGAAGCAATGTGCAGTTCGCGATCAACCCGGCGAACGGACAGATGGTTGTTGTCGAGATGAACCCACGCGTCTCACGTTCGTCGGCGCTTGCGTCGAAGGCGACAGGATTTCCAATCGCGCGCATCGCCGCGAAACTTGCCGTCGGCTATTCGCTCGACGAACTCTCGAATGACATCACAGGATCAACCAGCGCGTGCTTCGAACCATCGATCGACTATGTGGTGGTCAAGATGCCACGGTGGACCTTCGAGAAGTTTCCAGAGGCTGACGAAACACTCACAACGCAGATGAAGAGCGTTGGTGAAGCGATGTCGATTGGGCGCACGTTCAAAGAAGCGCTTCAAAAATCGATTCGCTCGATGGAGGTCAAGCGGTTCGGGCTCGGCCTCGACGCCAACGACAAGTGGCTCGCAGGTCGCCGCGCTGCACGCAAAGAACTCGCCGATGGATCGCAGCCGGTCTGGCCGATCCCTGATGAGCTTCTGCGCCGCAAGTTGACCGTTCCCAGCCAAGGTCGCCTGTACTTCGTTCGCTACGCACTCAAGATGGGATGGACGATCGAGCAGGTTGCGCAGTCAACCGGCTACGACCGGTGGTACCTCGACCAGCTCAATCAACTCGTCGAGTTCGAAGATGTCTTGTGCGCAGTCGACCGACTGGAAGACCTCTCCCCCGAGACGCTCTTTCGCGCAAAGCAGTTCGGCTACTCCGACGCGCAGTTGGCGTTCCTCTATCTGGGCGAAATCACCTCGCGCACGATTCTCGCAGTGCGAGCGCATCGCAAGCGGCTCAAGATCGAGCCAGTCTTCAAGCTCGTCGACACATGCGCGGCCGAGTTTGAGGCGGTGACGCCCTACTACTACTCAACCTACGAGTCGCCCATCACGGTCGGTGGCGTCACGCGCGCCGAAGATGAGATTCGCGTTTCGCCGCGACCCAAGATCATCATTCTTGGCGGTGGCCCAAACCGCAACGGCCAGGGGATCGAGTTCGACTACTGCTGCTGCCAAGCGGCGTTCGCATGCGAGGACATGGGATTCGAGAGTGTGATGATCAACTCGAATCCTGAGACTGTCTCGACCGACTACGACACAAGCGACCTGCTCTTCTTTGAACCTCTCACTCTCGAAGATGTTCTCAATGTCATCGAACGCCTCAACGGCGGGGGGGTCGAAGTCACAGATCGCTCGGGCGGCGTCGCCGGAGTCATTGTGCAGTTCGGCGGGCAGACTCCACTGAATCTCGCGCACGGGCTGCATGCGGCAGGAGTGCCACTCATCGGAACTGGTATCGACTCGATCGACCTTGCCGAAGATCGTGATCGATTCAAGGCAATGCTCGACGAGCTCGGACTCAAGCAGCCCGCAAGCGGCATCGCACGCAGCCTCGACGACGCGATCGAGATCGCCGCGCGCATCGGATATCCAGTGCTCGTGCGACCTTCGTATGTGCTTGGCGGTCGCGGGATGGAAACCTGCTTCGACGAAACGAGCCTTCGCCGATACATGAGCGAGGCGGTCAACGCGAGCGAACTCGCGCAGCGACCGATTCTGATCGATCGGTTCCTTTCAGATGCAATTGAGATCGATGTCGATGTGGTTGCAGACTTCGTGCCCAATGAGGAAAGTAGTTCTTCAGCCATCGTCTTGCCAGAATCCACCTCGCGCGCGGTGGTCTGCGGCGTCATGGAACACATCGAAGAGGCTGGCATTCACTCTGGCGATTCGACATGCACGATTCCTCCCTATTCGCTCAGTGCGGCGATCGTCGAGCGGGTGCGCACGCAAGCGCGGGCGCTCGCGAAGCGCCTTCGCGTGCGCGGACTGATGAACATTCAGATGGCGTGCAAAGATGACGTTCTCTTTGTGTTGGAAGTCAACCCGCGCGCGTCGAGAACGGCTCCGTTTGTGAGCAAGGCCACAGGCGTTTCGTGGGCGCGTGTTGCTGCGAAGGTCATGATGGGGGCATCGCTCGATCAGCTCGC
>SYHM01000168.1 GCA_005799205.1 Planctomycetia bacterium
CATGCGCACGACGACTCTTAGGTGAGTGATCGAGCTGCGGAAGTTCCTGCGACGAATCCACTCGACCAGGCCCACTGAAAACTGAACCCTCCGAGGCGCCCATCGACATCCAGCATCTCGCCGCACATGAAGAGTCCGCGGCAATGCAAACTCTCAAGCTGCTCGAGATTGAGTTGCGAGAGCGGCACCCCGCCCGCCGTTGTTTCAGCCGCCGCGAAGCCGCGTGATCCAGTTGGATGGACCACATTCGAACACACAAGGTGCGTGAATGTGTGCCGTTTGTCGCGAGTGAGCTGCTGGATGCCGCAGGTGCCATCCACTCCAGCGACACCACAGGCCGCGCGGAGGAACCGCTCGGGCAATCGCGCGCGAAGAGCTCCCAGCAGACTTGTTCCCTTCAACGCAGTGAGTTCTTGGTCGAGTGACTGCGCCGTCGATCCAGGCAACCAGTTGATGAGAAGATGCGCCCCAGCATCGCTCGACTTCGCCTGCAACCAGTGACGACTGACGTCGAGAATCGCCGGACCAGAGAGACCAAAGTGCGTGCAGAGCACAGCTCCGTGAATTGACTGGAGTGGACGGCCTGTTCGTTCGCGCACACTCTTTCCATCTCCGCCCGCAACCGAGATCGCGGCTGGAACTGCGAGGCCGCTGAGCGCGGTCAGCCAGTGATCGGGCGCGAGAGTGAGGGGAACAAGCGCTGGGTGGATCAGTGAGGTCGCAGAGTGCTCGAGTGACTCAGCCATGCGAAGGCCGGCGCCGTCTGATCCCGATTTGGGAAGGCTCAGTCCTCCGGTTGAGAGGATGACCCTCTGGGTGGTGATCGATCCGCTCGCTCCCTCGATGAGGAATCCACCGTCACACTCTTTCACTGAGTCGATGCGCATGGGATGGAGCAGCTGTACTCCGACCTCGCGCGCGGCAGCAAGGAGTGCGTCGAGCACACTCCGGGCGCGGTCAGTTGTGGGAAAGAGTTTGCCCGTTGCCTCGCGCTTGAGTGTGACACCTTGGCGTTCGAAGAACTCGATGGTGTCCTCGACCTGAAATCGGCGCAGGACGCGGTCGATCAATGCTGGGGTGCTCCCCGAGTAGTCCGATGTATGCACCGCATGATGCGTGACATTGCATCGTCCACCACCCGCCACGAGAATCTTGGCACCAAGGGTCTTCGCCCCATCAACCGCAACCACACGAAGCCCCCGATTCGTCCGTGCGGCCCAGATCGCAGCGAACAGTCCCGCCGCACCAGCGCCGACAACGACGATGTCCGCGCGTTCGATGCTCACTTCGAAGCCGCGAGAATGAAACGCTGTTCGACTGCAGTGCATTTCTCACCGCAATATCGAAGCGTTCCCGCCGCGCCAGCAGCGCCTTCGACGATGAAGCGAAACGACTCGGTCGTGAGTCCACCAATGCCCCTCTCAACTGCGAGATCCTCAGGGTGCTTTCGTACCGGGTCAAAGGTCGTCGCAAGTCGCTGCGCCATCGGTCCAGCTGAGACAACCCGAATGCCGAGTCCAGAGAGCGTCAAGTGATCGGGCATACCAATGTGCTTGCGGCTCGCACGAACAGTGCGGGTTGGAATGCGGTGGTCGTTCGCGATAGCGACTGTGACCTGCCAGAGCGCACCACCGAGGGGTTGCACATCGACCGATGAGACTCGCAGCCTTGGCATCTGGCTCGCATGAAAAGCGGTAAAGGCGAAATTGCGGTGCGCTTCTTCCTCAAGCATGAACGGCGGAGGAATGCGACTCGACCACTTCGTGCCACCCCCCACAAGTACGGTTCCAAACTCGGGATGGGGGATTTCCTTCCACTCGCTGGTTGTCTGTCCAAAGAGCACGCGGTCGCGCCATTGCGTCATCTCGTCGGCACTCGGCTCCTTTCCATTTTGCATGATCCTGTTGTCGCTCCAGAGTTCATTTGTGAACGAGATGACACCAAGCGACTCGGCGAGCCAGTTCACGAATCCACCGTGCACGGTGTAGAGGTCCTTGTAGATCACCATCGGTCGGTAGTGGGGGAGCATCTGGGCTCCAGCGGCCGCGATCGCATCGTAGGTGCTGCGGTCCTCAGCTGGATACTCGCCCTCTCGGTAGTCCGCTCCAGGACCACGCAAGATCATTCCGCCAGCATTGTGATAACTCTGCGCTGCGGCAATGTTGGGATGCTTGAGTATCCATGCGGCGATCGCGCGCGTCTCTGGATAGCACAGCGGAAACTCGCCCGCGCCATCTTGCACATGATCTGGCTGCCAGTCTCCAGGCCAGTTGCGATTCATGTCATAACCACCAGGACCATCCTCGTTGATCCGACCATCACCGTCGTTGTCGATTCCCTCTGGCCCCGCATGAGACCACTCTCCGTGTTCAAGCGGATCCCCAGCGACATGTGGACGAGGTTCGGTTGAAACGCGTTCGAGAATGCGCGGGTCTCGCGCATTGCGCCGATGTGTGCCGAGCGGATCCTTGCGCCACATCTGCCCGATCGACCCATCGCGATCGAGGTCGTCTGGGCCATCTTCATCAAACGACCCATCGCGATCGTCGTCAACAGGCTTCATGCCCGTGCGTGATGAATGAGGATTGTTCTGTTCACGAAACCACGCGGCTCGGCCATCGGGATTCACGCTTGACAAGAAGTAGAAGGTCGACTGGTCAACAAGCTCGGTGAGCGGTGCGACCACGCCGTGCGCGCGACAGAGGTAGTCGATTGAATAGAGGACCGTCTCGGTCGCCTGAACTTCGTTCCCGTGGATGTTCCCATCGATCCACATCGCGGGTTTGGATTGCGGCGCGCCCGTCGATTGGTTGTTGAGAGTGACGACGATGAGGGGTCGACCTTGGACGGATCTTCCAATCTCCTCGACGCTGAGCAGGTGCGGATATGCCGCGACCAGTCTCTGGATGATCGCGAGGACTTGGTCATAGTCATAAAACCGATTCCACGCGATCTCAACCTTTGCAGGTAACTGCTGCTGAGCGTCCGAACTCTGCGCCAGAGCGACAAGTGCGACAAGGTTGCATATCAGCAGGCGAAGGAGCGTCTTCGTGTTCATGGGGTCACCGTGATCATTGAAAGGCTTGCGTCTGGCGAGACGGTGATGCGCTGCGTTCCCGCTGGAATCCACACGACTTCGAGGGTCGTCTGTTCTCGCGCGGGTGTACGCACGATCCAGCGAAAGTGCTTGCGATCTCCTGCTCCTCCAAGTCCCTCTATGAGCGTCACGCGCTGGCCACTCAGCAGATGGTCCTTGGGTGTCGAAAGGCGTACGAGAATTGGCGGTTGCTGCTTGTTGATTCGCCCCATCGCCGAGGCGGTCGGCAACCACCCTTCGTTCACGACTTCACACTGCAATTCGAGCACTCCCGGTGCGATCGCTCGTGCGCTGACATTGCGCAGCGCAACCCGCGGCTGCTTCGACGCAAGCTCACTGCACAACGTTGTGAGTGCGGTCGCCAGGCGGGGGAGTTCACTCGGAGGGGGGTCACTTCGAAACTGGCTTCGAAACCCGCCGATTTCAACGGGACCAAGCGTGGGATGTTGAAACGGGGTCCATTCAATGAAACCACGGTGCCCTTGGTCTCGGTCACTCCACTGCAACCAGGCAGCATCGTCGGTATTGGCAGCGGTGAGGGGAGGCGCTGGCGCCGTGGTCGCGACCTCCCCCGGCGGTTGGGGGGCGGGAGATGGATCGGGGCGACCCCACAACTGCGTCGCAAAGGTCGGAATTCCGCGGTGCGCGTACAACCAAAGCGCAAGTGATCCTGACGGATCGCACTCTTGAAATCGCGCCTGGCCTGCGAGTTCCTTCCAGCGCGTACCGAGAGCCTCCCAGACCGCACGGTCGCCACCATCGAGCGCGAGTGGGGTCTTGCCGGTGATGTCGCGCGGTTGAGCATCAGGGGTTCGCGCGAGGCTCTCCCACCTCCCAATCACAACTCCCGCGATGATGCGCGGATGGTCAAGCACAAACGCTGCGATCGACTGCGACTCAGGCTCGCTCAATTGCGTTGCCCCGACGGCGCGGTCGAATTCCTCCCAGCGGTGCGGAAAATTTCGGTCGATCTCGACGCCCCCGATGGCATCTTCAGCGATCAGGCCGTCCTGGTCTGAGTCCAGACCCTCAATCCAGAGTGTGTGCGTCGCGCGCAAGTCCTTCGTTGCATCTGGCGTGCGCATTAACCTCGGATCTGCTGGATCGGGCAGGTGTGTCGGAGGGTCTTCGGCAGGAGGAGCGAGCCGGCGCATCATCGTGATCGCACCGTCACCATTGATGTCTTGGGGGTGGTCTTCGTTGACGCGCCCGTCACGATCCTCATCGATCGGGCGCAGATTCCGGCTGGCATCGACTGTGCAGAGGGCTCCAACCCTCGAGTACGCATCGGGGTTTGCGCATGGAACGATGTAGAACGTGGTCGAGCGCAGCAATTCGTGGTTGGTGAGCAACTCTTGTGCGACGCGCACACTCACAGCGACTGAACTTGGACGCAACCCGTCGAGGCCAGCGACCAACAGCACTGCCGGCTTTTGTGCGTGCGTGAGAATGTTCTCGCTGATTGTGAGCACATCAATGGGAATCCCGCTGAATGACGCCCCGATCGGAGTGAGTGACGCTCGCCCTGGATTGTCAGCAACCAGCATTCGAGCGAGCGCAAGTGCCTCAGTCGGGGTGACTGCGGGCGGCACTGGTTCGCCGCCGAGGGCGACCGCCAACGAGATCAAGATCGTGAGTGACATCAGTTACATCTCCGTTGAGAGCGTTGCGTGATCCATGGTGTACAGACCAACGAGCCAGCGATCGACGAGGTACGGGTCGACATGCAGAACTCCTTCGACCGTGCCGATTCTCACGACATGGCGCTTTGAATTGTCAGCGGGCACAGCGAGCTTCACCTCAATGGCGTCGTACGGCGATGGCGGGACCCCAATGCAGCAGCCATCCCACTGATTCAGCATCACGAGACACTCGTCGCTTTCGGTTGTGACAAGCGGAAACGCGATGAACCCAGAGATTCGCACGAAGGCGCCATTCAGCAGCGCGATCCTCTGTGGAATCACACGCTCGCCGAGCCGAGGGATGAAGGTATCGGAGGCACTGACGAGCAACTCCCACGTGATCTCGTAGGGGCTCTCTTTCGTGCCCGCACCTGGAATCCGAAAAGTGCCGTCGGCCACGAGCGCGTCAGCCTCTCGCGAGATGACGCCGGGTCGCACAGTCGCCTCGTTGATCTTCTGATCGAGTCCGATGGCAACCGACTGTGAATTCACCGCTGGCTTGGGTTGAGCCAACGGCTCGACTGACGGCGGAGCCGCAGGCTCACGATGCAGAGTCGGCTCACCTTCAGTCGACGCCGGCGCAAGGTCGACGTCTGGCGGTTTCGCTGGACTCGAGAGCAACAAGGCAACTCCGCCAGAGCAAGCGAGCAGCAAGATGGTGATCCAAAAAGCACGCACCGCAATTCTCCTACGCGATCGGGCGCAAGTGCCGAGCAACGGCAGTTCGGTAACTCTGAATTGCGGGCACGACTCCTGCGCACGCAGCGAGCAGAGTCGCACCAGCGGTGACGAGCAGTGCTGAGCGCCAATCAATCCCCGCGCCGACGCGCACGCCGATACGGTCGGCGAGCAGTGAACTGGCAAATTCGCACCCGATGAGCGCGAGCGCAACCCCACCGAGCGCACCAAGAACCCCGATGAGGGTGCTCTCGGTCACCGCGAGCATGAAGACTCTCCACGCACTCGCGCCGAGCACCCGCAGAATCGCGACCTGTCGCCGACGGAGGTCCATCGATGCAACCATTGCGAGCATGATGCTGAGCGCGCTTGACAGCAGGACGACGAGGGCGAGAGCGACGAAGAGCCAATCGATGTCTCCGACGATCGCCATCAATCGGCCAATCTGCTGGGCTGGCTGCGCAACAGTGATCGAGGTGTCTCGTCGCAATCGATCGAGTTGCACTGAAAGCGATGCCGATGCGTCGCTCCCTGGACGTGTTGGCAGGCGAAGCAGGATCCCTGTAATGAGCTTCTCAGAGTCGGTGAGGTCATCGGCATCCACATGGGCATGATCGTGTTCATGATCGTGCGCCTCGTCCGCGTGTGCAGGCTCGTCGGTCGTTTGCTCGCGGCGTTCCTCGGCGTGAATGATCCATGTGCTTTGCAGACTCGTGAAAAGCGCGCGGTCGTGCGCTGACCCTGTTGGTTCGAGGATTCCTACAACGGTGTATGGGTGTTCCGCGTGTTCGTGATCCGCGAGACTCTGTCCGCTCGCTCCATGGTTCATCACGATCGCATCTGCAAGGGAGAGCCCATGCTCGCGTGCAGCCTGCGATCCAACGACCACCTCGAAATCACCCTTGAAGCCCACTCCCTGTGCCAATCGAAATGGCTCTCCAGCCACGGGCTCGAAGTCGGTCAGAAACCGAGCCTCGCACGCCATCACTGGCGAACCGCGATAGGAATCGCCCAGTTGGGTCGGGATCGCCCACGCCCAAGGAAAACTTCCATCGATCTCTTTGAACTTGGCCCATGAGATTGGGTTTGACGGCGCGTTCGCATAGAACATGCCATTCAAAACAGCCACGAGAGGGCTTGCATCGGCGCTGACCAAGAGATGCACGTTGCCGGTTCCACGGCGAAAGGCGTCAGCTGCTGCTTCTCGAAGCGAGAGCAACACAAGCAAGAGCGCGACCGAGACGGTCACCATCGCCATCGTCATAGATGTCGACAATTGGCGAGCACGCAGACTTCTCCACACGAGCAGCAGGTCGCTCATCTCGCTCCTCGCTGACCCGCGAACGCTTCGACGTCAATCACCCGTGCAAAGTCACTGCGCAGCGATGGGTCGTGGCTCGTCACGATGAGCGCGGCGCCAGCGTTCCGTGCCGCTGTTTGAATGAGGTCGATCGTGGTACGCGCATTGGTTGGATCAAGGCTCGCTGTTGGTTCATCAGCAAGGATCACTGACGGCTTCACGGACACAGCGCGGGCGACTGCAACGCGCTGCTGTTGACCAATGGAAAGAGTCTCGACTCGGGCGGCGGTCTCGGTGATCCCAAGGAGTGCAAGGGCTTGCTGCGCTCGAGTGGACTGCTCGGCGGGAGTGCAGCCAGCGAGCATGAGGGCAAGCGCGACGTTCTCGTGCGCGGAGAAACCGGGCAACAGGTTGAGCGTTTGAAAGATCATCCCAATGTGCCGACCCCGAAATGCATCTCGCGCCGCCGTCCCCAACTTGGTGAGATCTGTGCCATGAATCCACACAGAACCAGTGCGCACGCTCTCGAGTCCAGCGATCAGAGCCAACAGCGTTGACTTGCCACTCCCAGACCGACCGGAAAGCAAGATGTGTTCTCCCGCGGCGACCTGCATGTCTGGCACCGCGAGGGAGAAACCTCGCCCGTAGTCAAAGGTCACTCCGACGAGGGACAGCGCATACGTGGCGGGGGCGGCACTCGGAGCACGAACCATCGTCAGAGGCTAGCCGATATCACTCAGGCCGAGCGCCGCACCGTAGAGCGCGAGCACCTTCTTGCGCAGCAAGTGGTCGCGAGGATCGGTGAGATCACCAGTCGAACCGATCCACGCCTGCGCCTCTGCGTGCGCATCATGCAAGAGTTGCAAGTCACGCGAAAGATCTGCGACGCGAAGGGGAGGGAGCCCAGACTGCCGCGATCCAAAGAACTCACCAGGACCGCGCAGCGCGAGATCGAGTTCAGCGATTTCGAAGCCATCGGTCGAACTCGCAATCGCATCAAGACGTGCTCGCGCGATCTCCGTCGTCGCATCGCCGACGAGGATGCACGTGCCCGCCTTTCCGCCGCGTCCGACGCGGCCGCGGAGTTGGTGCAACTGCGCGAGGCCGAACTGCTCAGCATGTTCGATGACCATCACGGTCGCGTTGGGGATATCGACACCCACCTCGACGACCACGGTTGCGACGAGAACATCGAGCGTGCCCGCCCGAAACGCCTTGATGACCTCGTCGCTCTCGCGAGCGGTCATCCGCCCATGGATCTGTCCAATGCGACATCCTCGAAGCGCACCCGCAGCGAGTGATGTCGCATGGGACGCGACATCCTTCAGCCCACGGGCACCCTCGTCGATCGCGGGAACGACCACAAAGGCTTGTTCGCCTTGTTCGACACGCGTGCGCAGCCAGGCGTAGACCTCGTGTGACTGAGACGTCTCGACCACCCGTGTTGTTGGGGCGGTCCGTCCAGGCAGTCGACCCCGCAGCGAGCTAATGTCAAGATCGCCAAAGAGTGAGAGCGCGAGTGTTCTGGGAATCGGAGTTGCCGTCATGACAAGGGTGTGCGGAACCTGCGCAGAGTGAGGACCTTTCGTCCGCAGGATGGCACGCTGTTCGACTCCGAAACGATGCTGCTCATCGATGACCGCGAGTGCGAGATTCTTGAAGCCGACATCCGGACCGAGCAGCGCGTGCGTGCCCACCGCGATATCGAACCCACCACTCGCAAGCCCCTGCAGCACCACCGAGCGATCTGCCACGCGCATTCCGCCGCGCAGTCCGCACACCCGCACGCGACTCGTGTCAAGCATCGTGCTGATGACCTCAAGGTGTTGCTCAGCGAGGATCTCGGTTGGAGCGAGCATCACAGCTTGTGCGCCGTGTGCAACCGCGTTCAACAGCGCGTACACCGCCACGGCAGTCTTGCCGCTCCCGACGTCGCCCTGCAAGAGTCGGTTCATCGGCGTTGCCTGTGCAAGATCGTTCGCGATTTCGTGACACACCCGCAGCTGATCACAAGTCAATGTGAATGGAATTCGTCCGAGAATTCGCGCTTCGATTGCACCACTCATGGGCAGTTGTGGTGCACGCATCGTGTGCCGAACCTGCCATCGGCGCATCTCCATCGCCAATTGCAACGCCAGCAACTCATCGAATGCAAGTCGTACTCGCCCGCGTTCAGCGTCGAGCACATCGTTGGGTGCGTGAATCATCTTGTAGGCATCGGCGAGCTTGACGAGTCCGCGCCGTACAAGCACCTCCTCTCGCACAAGATCGTGAACGCCAGCCAATGCTCCAGTGAGGACCCGCGCAATGACTCCTTCGATGCGCACGGTAGAAAGTTCTTCGCTCGCTGAGTAGATCGGCCGAAGTCTGCCCGCTCGCTGAGGGCAATCCTCGCCATCGAGAAGCGCAGTCCACTGCGGATTGGTCATTTCGAGATACCCACCGCGCAGTTTTGCGCGCCCTTTGGCAATGCCGCGAACCCCAGGGTGGATTCGCCGAGCGAGCCATGGGGTATTGAACCAAACGAGTCGCACGGTGCCATTCTCATCAGCAAGCACCGCTTCGATGCGCGGACGGCGGCCAGGGATATGGCGAACCTTTTGAATCTCTCCCCGAACCGAGCGGGTGATCGGTTGATCCGTCGCCGCCGCCGCGTGCGTCACCTCGGTTGTACCCCCTTCAGCAGCCTCAACCTCATATCGAATTGGGATGTGCTTGAGCAGGTCACCGACCGAGTGCAGTCCAAGTCGAGCGAATTGCAGTTGGACAACTGGACCCACCGACTCAATCCCAATCAGCGGAGTTCGCACATCAATCGCGCGCTGAGCTGACGGTGGGGAGCGATCATCTCCAGTCGCAGGACTCTCAGCGGGATCACTCACACTCGTACGATAGTCGTATGGCCCGCAAACCCTTCGATCCATCACGCGCTCTCGGCGGACTGTTTGACGCACACGCGGCGACAAGCGAATCTGCGGCTGGACCATCGAAGCCACTTGCGGTGCTTGCAGTCTCTGCGCTCTCGCACCTTATTCGTACGACACTCGAAGGGACGATTGGGAAGGTCGCGGTTGCAGGAGAGATCTCAAACTTTCGAGAGGTGCAAGGTCATTGGTACTTCACACTCAAGGACCCGACCGCTCGGATCGACGCGATGATGTTTCGATCGGCGGCCCAGCGCGTCTCATGCAACCCAGTGGATGGAATGGCCGTCATCGCAATCGGTGAGATCACTCACTATCCGCCGCAGGGTCGAACCCAGATTCAGTGCAGTTCGATCGAACCTGCGGGAGCGGGGGGGCTCGACGCACAGTTCCGAGCGCTGTGCACTGAACTTCGTGCGCTTGGGTACTTCGATCCTGCGCGCAAAGTTGCTATCCCCTCTGCGCCGATGTGCATCGCACTTGTGACAAGTGCCAAGAGTGCGGCAGAGGCTGACTGCCTTGATGCGGCCGCGAGGACTTTTCCAGCCACCAGAGTCATCGCGGTTGATGTGCGGGTGCAAGGGGCAAGCGCCGCCGCATCGATCGCCGCAACGATCGATGCAATCGATGCCGCGGCCCACATGCACGGCATCGAGGTGATTCTGCTCGTTCGCGGTGGAGGAAGCCTCGAAGATCTCTGGGCGTTCAATGAACGGATCGTCGCCGATGCGATTCTGCGCTGCAAGACCCCGCTCGTCACTGGAATCGGCCACGAGAGCGACACGACAATTGCCGACCTTGTCGCTGACCTGCGCGCAGCAACTCCCTCGCGTGCAGTGACTGAGGTCCTTCCCCGACGCGACATTCTGGTGGAACAACTTGACGCCCTCTCGCGCCGACTGCTGCGGGCGATGAGCGCTTCACTTCAGCAGTTTGACAGTGCGCTCGAAGTCGCCGTCCGTTCGCGGCAGCTCACCGATCCGCGCGCAGCCATTTCAGCGCGCGACGCACGAGTTTCGAAGTGCGCGCGCCGGCTCGTGCACGACCTCTCGACACGGGTGCACGAGGGCGACACTCGGCTGTCACGAACCGCAACCCGCCTTCAGCAGCACCATCCAGCAGCGCGCATCGCGACTGCGAATGCTCGTCTCGACGGCGCGCGCGCAACCCTGCAACGCGTGGAACGCAGCAACGTGCAGCGCGCGGCCGATCGGCTCGACGCAGTGAGTCGAACACTCGAGGCGATTGGCCCCATGACCGTGCTCGAGCGTGGTTACTCCATCACACTTGATTCTGCTGGCCGGGCGCTGCGCGACGCCAACGCGGTCACCGAGGGTTCTCGACTAGAGACCCTGCTCGCGCATGGCACCCTTTCAAGCACCGTTGTCACGACCACGCACTAGACTCCATCGCCAATGCGAGAACCACAGAAGCCAGCCACACCCACCGCATCGGCGTCCTTGGCATGCGTTGGCCCCGATGCTGCAACGATGGGGTACGAAGCTGCTCTGAGTGAACTTGAATCGATCATCGCTCAGATCGAAGGGGGCGATGTCGCCCTCGACGAGAGTTTGCGCCAGTACCGCCGCGGTGCGCTCCTCGTGAAGCGCTGCCGCGAAGTCCTCGATCAAGCTCGGGCAGAAGTGCAGCGAATCGCCGCTGCAGATCTCTCAGATCGCCCCGAACCAGCAAGCGCCCCTCAAGGGTCGTGAGCGTGATCACGCGACTCGCCAGTAAGACCTGACTTCGCTCGACAGCCCTATGCACGACTTCTTCCTGCAGTGGATTCCGTCCCTCCTTGGACTCGGCTTCACGGCTGCCTTCGGCGCATGCGTCGGAAGTTTTATCAACGTGGTCGCGCTTCGCCTCCCGCAGGGGATGAGCGTTGTCTCTCCGCCGAGCCGCTGCACTGTGTGCGGACGACGACTGACTTGGCATGAAAATCTTCCGATCATCGGCTGGATCGCTGCACGAGGGCGGTGTTGGAGTTGCGGCACCCACATTTCAGTGCGATACCTCGCAGTCGAGGTCGCCGTCGCCCTGCTCTTCGCGGGGTACTTTGCTGTTGCCTTCGTCGTTGACCCGCATGGATGGTGGGGGCGTGGGGGAGCTGGGTGGTTTCAGGGGCAGGGTTTCATGGAGACACTTCCTGCGTATGCCGCAGTTGCGACGCTCCTTGCGGCGCTCTTCGCTGCAACGCTCACTGATCTCACATCGTTTTCGATCCCGCTTTCGGTCACGCTCGTTCCAACACTGGTCGGCCTCATCGCATGGACCATTCAGGGCACGATCACAGAACCTGGTCGCTTTCATCCATGGCCGATTCCACTCGCGAACGCGACGCAGTTCTGGATCGCCGTGGGTGGCGGCACGGGCATTCTTTGCTCCCTCCTCATGCTGAGATTCGGGATCGTCACACGCTCATTCGGCGACTATCACGAATATCTCAAGGACGGCGAGGTTCTCGCTGAGTACCCGCATGCTCGGCGCGAGATGAGACGAGAATTGGTCTTCCTCACTCCGATCGTCGTCGGGATCGTCGCGGGGTTGGTCATTGGCCAGCAACAAACGAGCCCGCTCGCGCAGGTCTGGCAGTCGCTCGGCGCGGCGGGATTTGGATATCTCGTCGGCGCAGGAATCATGTGGGGGGTCCGCGTGCTTGCATCTATCGCAAAGGGGGTTGAGGCAATGGGGATGGGTGATGTCCACCTCATGGGCGCTGCGGGTGCGGTGCTCGGGTGGATCGATCCAGTCATCGCCTTTTTCATCGCACCATTTTTTGGGTTGGCTTGGGTTGCGCTCGCGGGCGTCTGGGGAGCGATCAGTGCGGGGACCACGCGCCGTGAAATCCCATACGGGCCACACCTCGCTCTGGCGATTGTGGTCGTGGTGCTCGCACGGCCAGCGGTCATGGACGTAGGCAGATTGCTGTTTCCGGGAGTGATCTCCGGCGGGGGCCAGTCTTCGGCGCCATGAGGCAATAAAACTGCCGAATGACGCTTTACACCAGCGGTGGGGGAGTGTCTAATAATCGCACGCATGCGGAGCGTCCGCAGGCCTTCAGCACAACTCGGAGAAAGGAATCCCGATGAAGAAGACATGGATTGTTTGTGGCGGTATCGCTTTGTTCGCACTCGTCGCAGGGTGTGACAGTTCGGCGCAAAAACAAAACGGCACACTGCTGAGCGAGAACGAAACGCTGAAGCAGCAACTTGCTGATCGCAATGCGGCGCTCGAACAAGCTGATCGTGAAAAGCAGGCAGCGATCGCGCGCGCAAATGCTGCGGAGTCGCAGCAGAGTGCAGCGGCGCCTGTCGGAGCTGATACCGGAGCCTTCGCAGGAATTGAAGGGGTCACCGCGAGTGCGCAGGGGAGCAACATTCACGTCTCGATCGAGGGTGATGTGCTCTTCGATTCTGGAAAAGACACCGTGCGTTCGAATGCGAAGAAGAGTCTCGACAAGATTGTGTCGATCCTGAAAGACAACTACGCGGGCAAGCGCATTGATGTCGCTGGTTTTACTGATGTCGACCCGATCAAGTACTCAGCGTTCAAGGACAATTACTACCTCGGGTTCGGTCGTGCTTATTCGGTTCGCGAGTATCTCATCAGCAAGGGGATGGATGGCAAGACCATCTCACTCTCGAGCTTCGGTCCTGATGCTCCGCTCGACACGAAGGCGAAGAGCCGACGGGTTGAGATCGTCGTCGTGAGCGAGTAAGCAGTTCACTGAGTGCGTCCGACAGATTGACGCATCAGAGTGATGCGTTAGAACTTGACACCAAGCCCTTCGGCGCGAATCTTCTGCATCAGCAGTTCGACCTCGCCAAGGGCTCGTTTCAGCCGCGCAGCTGAGTCCAGCAGTGCGTTGTAAAGATCAGGATTCTTCATCAGCTGACCGACGGTTCCCGTGCCGTCGGTCGCTGTTTTTGTAAGGGTTTCAATCTGCGCCAGTGTCGTCGAGATCTGGTCGAGAACAGGCTGCAACGAAATCGTGATTGTGTTTGCGTTCCCCTGAATTCCACGCGCCGCCTCTGTGAGCGCCATCATGGTGGTCGCAGCCTGTTCGATGAGGTTCTGTGCCTTCCAGACGGCGCTCTTCGCATCGGCGCGTAGCTGTTCGTCGCCGAGCCACCGCTGTGCCTCACCAGCCAGTTTCTGCACATCCTGAGCGAGGCTTGTGACTGCGCGCGAGGCTGAATCGAATGACTCAAGTTTTTCACTGATCAGACGGGTGACTCGCTCTTCCATCGCTTCAAAAGTTGCCTCAACGACCGCGTTGCCATCACGCGCGAGCGTCGGACCTCCCGTTGTGTATCCCACTGGAATCGACAAATCGAGCCGCGCAGTTCCGCCAATCAAGCTGTTCGTCACCGTCGCACGCGTCCCCTCGGGTAGATCGATCGACCCGGCAATTCGCGCAGTCACCCTGACAGGGTGCGGATTCGTGAGCGGGTTCTCAAGAAGCACTGCGACGCTCTCGATCGTTCCAACCGGAACCCCAACAAGAGTGACAGGACTTCCGTGACGAAGTCCTAGCGCTTGATTTGCACGGATTTCGACTAGGTAGGTGCTCTTCATTGAGTTGTTGAGGTCTCCGAAGAGCAACAACAGAAAGGCGAGTCCTGTGAGGGCAATGATTGCGACGATTCCCGTCGCGAAATTTCGTGTGGACTCTTTCATGGCGTTCTCGTTGTTCCTGTGCGGTGATCATCGCTGCTCTTGTGAATTTGCGCCAGTTCTTCCGCCGAGACTTCTCCCCTCAGAAAGCGCCCAACCAGCGGATTTGTTGTCTCCCGAAACTCAGCTGGAGTCCCCTCGAGCACGACTTTTCCTTCATGCAGCAACACCATGCGATCGGCAATTCGAAACGCACTCACCAGGTCGTGCGTCACGACGATGCTGGTGATACCGAGTGCATCGGACAGTTTGAGAATGAGCTGATTGATGATCTCTGCGCGGATTGGGTCAAGCCCCGTGGTCGGCTCGTCATACAACACGATGCGTGGTTCAAGGACGACCGCACGCGCGAGGGCGATTCGCTTGCGCTGCCCCCCCGAAAGTTCTGATGGCATTTGATCCGCGGTGTCGGCAAGTCCGACGAGCGCAAGCACATGCATGACCTTGTCATCGATGAGTCGCTGCAGCTTCATGCCATGCTCGCGAAGGGGGAACGCGATGTTCTCGCGAACCGTCAGCGAATCAAAGAGCGCGCTCTGCTGAAAGAGGAAGCCAATCTGACGCCGCACAATGCCAAGCTCGCGCTCTGGCAGATTGTCGATGCGGGTGGATCCGCACCAGACCTCACCTCGGTCGGGGCGCAAGAGACCGACAAGGTGTTTGAGCAGAACACTCTTGCCGCAGCCCGACGGTCCCATCACCACAGTGATCTGCCCTTTGGGAAACTCGAGCGAGATTCCCCGCAGCACTGCATTGCGCACGAATCGCTTGTGCAGATTTACAACGCGCATGTCAAGGGGACCGCTCATGACGTCATCCTATGATCGGATGCGTTCATCATGCCCGCCAAGCCCCGCGAGATCGTCCTGCAGAGTTCCGTCTTTGCCGTCGAGAAACTCTCGATCGCCATTGGCGCTGGAGAGTGTGTCACAAGACACATCGTCCGCCACCCAGGGGCAGTCTGCGTGTTGGCCGTGCTGCCTCACGATCAACTCGTCATGATCCGCAACTTTCGCGTTGCGACTGGTCAGTGGATGCATGAATTCTGCGCGGGAAAACTCGAGCCGAACGAGGACCCGCACGACGCGGCGCGGCGCGAACTCATCGAAGAGACCGGCTATGACGCTGGAAAACTCGAATCGCTCGGATCGTTTTACACATCGCCAGGGTTTACGGATGAGCTGATGCACGCGTTCGTCGCGCACGGCTTGCGGCACTGCGGATCCGCGCTGCAACCCGATGAACGAATCGAGGTCGTTGTGCGAACCACAGCCGAGTTTGACGCGTTGGCACGATCGGGAGAGATTTGTGATGGCAAGACACTCGCCACCTACCTTCGCTGGCGGCTCTTGACCTGAGTTGATCAACCCGATGCGCTCCCTGCGGTACGCTCGAACAAATGGGCGCACATGACCGTGAGTACTGGCGAGCACAGCCTTCACCATCGACTTCCATAGGTGGCGGGATTCGCTGGAGCGCGACAACCTGGCTGATCGCAGCGTGCATCGCGATCTTCGTCCTCGATGGATTCCTGCCCAGGCAGTGGGTGGTTGTTGGTTCGTCATGGCAACCTGGGGTGCCCGACTCGATCCAACAGCAGGTGTTGCAGGGAACTGCGCGCACGATGGTCCAGCGCATCGAGGCCGATCCATCCAAACTGGGTTCAACCACGCAGGGAGTCTTCCTTGTCAAGGATGATGGTTCACAGGCGATGCCGCTCGTCGCGGTCAATCAACTGCAGTCGACACCATATCTGCAGCGATGGCTTTACTTTTCAACTTCGACGGCGCTCTATTCGAGCATTCCGGGGATCGGCGTCAGCGGCCTTCAGGTGTGGAGGTTTCTCGGCTTTCAGTTCTGCCACGCGAGCCTCCAACACATTCTCTTCAACATGCTGGGGTTGTTTTTCTTCGGGCCAATCGTCGAGCGATATCTGGGCGTGAAGCGGTTTGCCGCGTTCTATCTGCTTTGCGGAATCGCCGGCGCGTTGCTGTATCTGCTGCTCAATTTCAGTGGCTTCTTGGTGAGCGCGGCAACGAACGGGCGTGTGTTTATCCCTGGGCTGCTGTTTAACGATCCCGACATGCCGCTCGTGGGGGCGAGCGCTGGAGTCTTCGGAGTCCTCATCGCAGCAGCGCGATTGGTCCCCGACGCTAAGGTGCTGCTCTTCTTCGTCATTCCGATGAAGCTCAAGACGCTTGCATACGGACTCGTGCTTGTTGCTGCGGCAAGCGTGCTCTTTCGGTGGAACAACGCTGGCGGCGAAGCGGCGCACCTTGGTGGGGCGATCGCAGGGTGGTACTTCATTCACAATCCTGAGCGACTTCGCAGCTTTTTCGACCTTCTCGGCCGAGCCGATCCGACGAGTTCGTTTCATGCTGCGCGCCGGGTGCAGCGTGCCGGCCTGGGCGAGCGCACCGCACCATCGACCGCCGAGGTCGATCGCATTCTCGACAAAGTGCGCTCGTCTGGACTCGCATCGCTCAATGAAAGCGAGCGGCGCACGCTGCGCGACGCGACCCGTTACGGCAACGGATAGATATGTCGAGCGGCGCATTCGGATTCGAGGTTCTCTCGAGGCATGCCTCGTCACACGCTCGACGGGGCCGCGTGACAACCCTGCACGGGTCCTTTGACACTCCCGCATTCATGCCCGTGGCAACCGCGGCAGCAATGAAGGGATTGACGCCGGCGCAAGTTCGCGCGACCGGCAGTCAGTGCATTCTCAATAACGCCTTTCACCTTCTCTTGCGTCCAGGCCATGAGCGAATCGCGCAACTCGGTGGAGTTCACCGATTCATGCGCTGGAACGGACCAATCCTCACAGACTCTGGAGGATTTCAAGCCTTCTCGATGGCGCAGATCAATCGCATCAACGAGGATGGTGTCACATTTCAGTCGTTTGTGGATGGCAAGTCGATTCATCTCGGACCTGAGTCGAGCATGGTGGTTCAGCAGGCGCTTGGCGCGGACATCGCGATGGCCTTTGATGACTGCCCGCCAGCAGGGGATGCCATCGCCCCCACACTGCGACGAGCGCGCACCCTTGAGGCGAAGGATCGAACCCTCCGCTGGCTTGCGCGATGCGTCAAGGGACACACGCGTGCAGATCAGGCACTCTTTGGCATCGTGCAAGGGGGCACTGAACTCGATCTTCGAACCGCATCCGTTGACGCGACCTGCGCCTTCGACTTGCCCGGATATGCCATCGGCGGCGTGGCGGTCGGAGAGGGGGCTGACGCGATCGAGGCGGTTGTTCGACACACAGCGCCACTGCTTCCGTTCGATCGACCGCGCTATCTGATGGGGGTTGGATACCCCCGCGACATTGTGGTGGCGGTCGAGAGCGGGGTCGACATGTTTGACTGCGTGCTCCCGACGCGCAATGGTCGCAACGGGATGGCATTCACCCGCGATGGGGCGCTTCGACTTCGCAACGCGATTCACTGCGATGATCATCAGCCGATCGAGCGCGACTGCGACTGCGAGACCTGTTCGGGGGGCTTTTCGCGCGCCTATCTGCGCCATCTCTTCGTGGCTGGCGAAATGCTCGGCCCCACGCTCGTGTCGGTGCACAACATTCGGCTCTTTCAACGGCTGCTACTGGACATTCGGCGCGCAATCGACGAAGATACGTGGCTTCACTTCCGCCGATCATGGCCCTGTACTTCACAGGATCGCGACGGCTCGCCTGACCTCAACGGAGTCTCGGATGACTGAACTCGTCTGCCCATCGATCCTGCTCGCACCATCTCTCGCATCGATGCAAGAGGCGCCTCCTCTTGCTGGCGCACCTGCTGCGACGACGACGGCAGTCGCGGGTGAGGCAGCGCAGGTGCCCGCTGGAGGTGCGCGTCCCGCCGGCGATCCGTTCGGGATGATCTGGATGCTCATCCCTTTTGTGGTGATCATGGTTCTCGTGTCGGTGATGGGGCAGCGGCGAGAAAAGAAGAAGCGAAACGCGCTGATGGCGTCGATCAAGAAACACGACTCAGTACAGACGGCGGGCGGCATCATCGGCGCCGTCGTCGAAATCAAAGACGACACAATCATTCTGAAGATCGATGAGAACTCGAATGTGCGAATGACCTTTGCAAAGAGTTCGATTGTGCAAGTTCTCGACTCCGGGTCTGAAGTGCAGGGCATCCGTTCATGAACATTCGAATTCTTCCCCGTCTGACCTTTGCGATCCTCGTCATCGGATTCTGCATCTGGCAGCTCTTTCCACTCGACAAGAGTGTGCGCCTCGGCAAGGATCTTCGCGGTGGCGTGAGCATGATTTACTCGGTCGCGATGCCCGCGCAAGGCGACTCGCAGCGAGTGCTTGCGCAGGTCGTTGACTCGCTGAAGCGTCGCGTGAATCCGCAAGGGGTGCTCGACATTTCACTCCAGCCCCAGGGACTCGATCGCATCGAAGTCGTCATGCCACTTCCATCGGCGGATGTTCGCGCCCTTGGCGATGCGTATCGCGCAGAGCTCGCGACACTCGGATCGACCCTCACAATCACAGGCCACGAACTCGACGAAGCGCTTGCGAAGAATCGTGCAGTCGATCTTGCGCCATTGAGTGCCGCCGAGGGTGCGACTCCTGCGGCTGGGTCGCGGCGAGAACTCCTCACGAAACTGCAGCAATCATTCAATGATGCCACGGCAGCACGAACCGAGTATCAGGATGCGCTTGCCGCGAACGCTGCGCCAGAGCAGACTGCCGCGATTGAGCTTCGAATTGCTCGCAGCGAGCTCGCAGAACAGCAGATTCGAGAGACGATCCGCCAAACCAACATCGATGAGGCACGGCTCAAGCGCGCACTGTCGCTTTCCGCTGATGCCCCCTTCCTGCGTGATGACAAGGGGCGAATCCAAACCGGCGCTGATGGCGAGCGGCAGCGGGGGACCGCTCCGCGCGATGCCGAACTCGCTGAACTCACTCGGCAGATTCCTGATGCCGCCGCGCAGATCGCGGCGCTTGCAGCGACTCAGCATGCCTATGCGAGCAAGGTGACTGGGTACGACGACCCGGAAGATCTCAAGCGCCTGCTTCGGGGTGCTGGAGTTCTTGAGTTTCACATCGCGGTCAGCGCCTCCGCAGCCGAGGGAGTCAACCCCGAGGAGATGCGCAAGCAGCTCACCGAGCGCGGTCCAGATGGCACCGATTCGACCATCGCCCGCTGGTATCCGATTAACGACCCCAAGCAGTGGGCCGACACCACAGCAGCGACTGAAGCGTTTCTTGCAGACCCAGCGACCTATCTCAAGGGTCGCGACCTCGTTGCGACGAAGTACAACGGAACACCTTATGTGCTTCTGTACATCACGCAGGCGATGAGCCTCGACCACCTCGGTGGTCGGCAGTGGGCAATGAAGAATGTCTTCCCAAGCCAAGATGAGATGGGAAGAACCTCAGTTGCGTTCCAGCTTGATGCTGCTGGCGGCATGCTGATGGGGCAACTCACCGGAGCGAATGTCGGTCGACCAATGGGAATCGTGCTTGACGGGCAGCTCTTTTCGGCGCCTGGCCTTCAGTCACAGATTTCGAATAACGGACACATTGTTGGTTCGTTCACGCAAGATGAGATTGCGTATCTCATTCGTGTGCTGCAAGGAGGCGAACTTGAGGCCAAGCTCCATCCAGAGCCGATATCAGTAAGCATTCTTGGGCCTGCGCTGGGGACCGAAAACCTCACCCGCGGACTCTGGGCCGTCGTCATCGCCAGCCTCGGAACAGCAGTCATGATGCTGCTCTACTACTTCGGTGCTGGACTCATCGCAGACTTCGCAATCCTGCTGAATGTCGCAATGATCTTCGGGATCATGGCTGGGATCGACGGTTCATTCACACTGCCTGGACTTGCCGGGATTGCGCTCAGTGTTGGAATGGCGGTCGATGCAAATGTGCTCATCTATGAGCGCACCCGTGAAGAACTCGTCGATCGTGGCGAACCGCTCAAGACTGCGATCGACCTCGGGTTCTCGCGCGCATTTGCCGCGATCGTCGACGGCAATGTCACCAACCTCATTGCTTGTGTGGTCCTTTACAAGACTGCGGCAACTGAGGTCAAGGGTTTCGCGCTCACCATGACCATCGGCGTGCTCACGACGCTCTTTACGGCACTGTTTTGCACCCGAATCATCTTCGCGATCCTCATTAAGTGGTTCGGCATGAAGCGACTGCCGATGCTTCCAACCGTCTTCCCTGGCGTGATGAAACTGCTGCGCCCCAACGTCGATTGGCTCGCGCAGCGGTGGGTTTGGTGGACTGGCGCCATCGCGATTTCGGCAGCATCGCTGCTCTTGGTCGCCTCGGTCGGAAGAGAGATTCTTGAGACGGAGTTCCGTGGTGGAGTCACCATGACGCTGATGACGCGCAAGGCGCTTCCAGGCGAACCCGCCTCTACGAGTGGGAGATTGCTGCTCTCACGTGAAGGGGTCGAAACAACCCTGCACACCATCGGAAACGCTGCTGAATCGCCAGCACTTCGTGAATTGAGATCTGCCAATGTGCTAACGGTCGGTGAGACCACCGCCGAGGGGGCATCGACAGGATTCCAAGTCAAAGTCGGAAATCCAGCGACCCTGACTTCTGATCAGACGGTCACCGAAGACCTCGTCGCGGCAGTCGCGGGGGCCTTTGCGAACTCGCTCGACATCGTGCAACCGGTGACATTCACTGGGTGGGACGATCCTGAAGGCGCGCTGTTCACTCAGGCGATCACCAGTGACACCGTTGGGGGCGCCATTGGCCGCCCAGAGGTCAAAGATTCCGCTCGGGACTTCGCTGGAGGCGTGGTGGTGGTGCTAAATGATCTGACCCCCCCGATCTCAATCGAAGATGCACAGGGGCGAATCGCGCGAATGGGACGCCAACCAGACTTTTCGGCGGTCAGTTCCCGTCCACTCCAGGTGGTCGGAGTGCAACTTGCCGATCCGGCAAACCCATCCAAGGGATGGAAGTCCTTGGCGGTCATGATCACCGAGCCAACGGCGCTGCTCTCAAAGGTTGATGCCGCAACGTGGGAACGGGTGGTGGCCAAGCCAAGTTGGAAGCTCATTCAGGCGGCGTTTACCTCGAAGATGAGCCTCGACCAGGTCAACAGTTTCTCGCCAAAAGTGGCTGAAAACCTTGCTGCGAGCGCAATCGTGGCGATCGTGGTGAGCCTCATCGGGATGATCCTGTACATCTGGCTGCGCTTCTCGAATCTTCGCTACTCGCTGGCGACGATCGTGGCGGTCTCATTCAATGTGCTCGTCTGCCTCGGGGCGCTTGCCCTCAGCCTGCGGATGAGCGGGTCCCAGATCGCGTCGTGGACTGGCATTCAAGAGTTTCGAATAGATCTCAATGTTATTGCCGGCCTTTTGACGATCATTGGATACTCCTTGAACGACACAATCGTCATCCTCGACCGCATCCGAGAGAACAAGGGCAAGCTTGCCCACGCTTCATGGACTCACATCAATGATGCGATCAACCAGACATTTAGCCGCACGATCATGACAGGTGGAAGCACCTTCTTGAGTGCCTGCGTCCTGTACTACTGGGGAGGACCTGCGATCCAACCCTTCGCGTTTACTTTCATCGTTGGCCTCGTCGCGGGAACGATCAGTTCGGTTGTGATTGCTGCTCCGATGACGTATGTCGCGCAGCACTCCCATCCATCGACTGATCGCTCGCGCGCGGGCTCCGGAGAGGTCGTCACCCCGACTCCGGTCTGATTTCACGGACGGTTCTTCTTACCACTTTTTTCTCTTGGACATGGAGGTCCACAATGACTCGCGGAGCTAAGATCGTTGTCTTTTCTATCGTCGGCCTGTTTGTACTTGCAGGGATGTACTTCACATTCTTCGCCCCAGCGGTTCCGAGCGAACCACTTGCAGACACAACCCCAACAGTGAGTGAGAGCGAAGCGCTCACGCTTGCACCGGGTGACTCTCCCGCATTTGCACCGACTGCGTTTGGCGTCGTCAACGACCCAACAGCAGTGCCGGCGGCGCAGGCAGTCACGACGGGGTTCCCCGTGAGCGCGGACACTGCATTTGCACCGAGCACGACCCCAACTGCCCCCTCATGGAATGTCAACCCAGAGGTACCAGCCGTCGTTCCACCAGTGACTGTGACCGTCTCGGAACCAGCAGTTCAGGGCACCGAGGTTGTCACCAACTCTCCAGCACCGAAAGTTGTCGAAAAGACGGTGGCCAAGGCGACGAACTACACCTCGTACACCGTCGTGTCGGGCGACACACTCAGCAGCATCGCTGGAGTGTGGTTTCGTGATACCAGCAAGTGGCAACTCATCGCCGACGCGAATCCAGGCCTCAAGCCATCAACATTGAAGGTTGGGCAGAAGATCAACTTGCCTGCGAAGTCGGGAAAGGCCGCTGCGCAGACCGCCTCGTCCGTGAAGGCGAATCCAGCTCTTTCGACTGGGGACCAGCATGTCGTTGCCTCTGGTGAGACACTCGCATCCATCTCTGATAAGGCGTACGGCAATCGGAACAACTGGAAGCGCATCTATGAAGCGAACAAGGGAGTCATCGGAAGCGATCCAAGCCGCCTCAAGGTTGGAATGAAGCTCACGATCCCTGCAAAGAGCTGAGCCCTCGACGCGTTCAATCAACCCACGCAACTCCTCGGTGACGAAAGTCGCCGAGGAGTTTTTCATTGGCTCGCAATGAGTGCTATCGTCCCGACTCCATGAAGTACACCGCTGTTCTCGTTCCTGGCGATGGAATCGGCCCCGAAGTCGCGCACGCGACTTGCAGCATTCTCAAGGCTGCCAATGCACCCATCGACTGGGTGCACTGTCTTGCAGGAGTCGCCGCACTCGACGCAGGAGAGAAAGAATTGCTTCCCGCTGCGACGGTTGCCGCGATCCGAGAACACAAGGTTGCTCTCAAGGGTCCGTGCACGACACCCGTCGGAGGGGGGTTCTCATCGGTCAATGTCGCGATGCGCAAGACGCTTGATTTGTACGGCGCAGTCAGGCCTGTGCGCTCGCTCGTAGGTGTCCCAACGCGGTTCGACAATGTCGATCTCGTCGTCGTGCGCGAAAACACCGAGGGCCTCTACGCGGGGATCGAGAACGAAATCACCAAGGGAGTTGTGACGAGCGTGAAGGTTGCGACGCGCGAGGCGTGTCTACGAATCGCAGAGTTCGCATTTCAGTATGCCGCTCATCGAAATCGCAAGAAGGTGTCGGTCTTTCATAAGGCGAACATCATGAAACTCTCGGATGGCATGTTCATTCGCTGCGCGCGCGAGGTGCACGATGCGAAGTTTCCGAACATCGCCTACGAGGAACTCATCATCGATGCGGCGTGCATGCGCCTCGTGCAGGATCCCACGCGCTTTGATGTCCTCTTGATGGAGAACCTCTACGGCGATGTCATCAGCGATCTCTGCGCAGGTCTCGTCGGCGGACTCGGCCTCGTCCCAGGGGCAAACTTGGGAGAGCACGCGGCGATCTTTGAAGCGGTCCACGGCAGCGCTCCAGACATCGCAGGGCAGGGGATCGCCAATCCACTCGCGCTCACGATGAGCGCTGTCATGATGCTCAATTACATCGCCGAGATGCACGGCGACGGGGCGCTTGCAGCGACAGCCACGCGAATTCGCACTGCGTACGACCTCGCCCTGCGCGACGGGTGCAAGACACGCGATCTCGGCGGGACACTCACAACGAGCCAGTTTGCCGATGCGGTCATCGCCCGTCTCGGATAGGAGCGGTGTCGCTCTCGAGAGGCGAGACGCGGCTCAGATTCTGCGGACGAATGTTCTGAATTTGTTTTGACACAAGTGCAGAATCAACCATAATCGGCCGCATGAACTCAATCACCACAGCTCGGCGCCTCGTTGTGTCCGGCATGTGGACCACCGCGCTCTCGACCGTGCTGTGTGTGGTTCATGGCGCGCACGCGCAGCAGGGCGGGCAGTATGTCGTTTGGGGGCAGATGGTTCAGCTTCCGGAGTCAGTCCTGCCGTACGCGCAAGTCGCTGGAGGACTCCACCATTCTGTTGGGCTTCGAACGGACGGTTCAGTGGCCGTGTGGGGATCAAACATCTACGGTCAATTGACGCCACCGGTCTCGGCCGTCGGCATCCGCCAGGTTGCGGCTGGGGATGACCATAGCGTTGCACTGAGAGTCGACGGCGTGGTCGTCGCGTGGGGGAGAGGCAGCACGCCTCCTCCACCACCAGATCCGGGAAACCCTTCGCAAGGTGCCGATAGTGGTCAGTCCATCGTTCCACCGGGATTGCCACCAGTTGTTTCGGTTGCTGCTGGTCTCTATCACTCATTAGCTGTGCTCGTTGATGGGACCGTTCGTGTGTGGGGGTACAGCTGTGAACCGCCTCCCTCCACGTCGTACGGCTTCAATGTTCCTCCTTCATCGTTGACCTCCGTTCGTTCGTGTGATGGGGGCTATCGCCACAACGCCGCGGTCCGAGTCGATGGGTCTGTCGCGTGCTGGGGAACCAACAACTATGGCGAGTCGGACATTCCCCCTGGGCTTCCCGCGTGCATCGAGGTCGCGTGCGGACAGATTCACTCGGCGGCGCTATCGACCGATGGTCGTGTTCACTGCTGGGGAGACAACGGCCTTGGCCAGTGTGCTGTTCCGTTGGGGTTACAGTTCGTCACCGCCATCGCTACGGGGAGCGCTCACACGGCGGCACTCACTGCAGACGGCTCAGTCGTCGCGTGGGGCTACAACGGGAGTGGGCAGTGCACTCCGCCCGTGGCACTCGGTGCATGCGCCGCCATCACCGCGAACGGTATGTGGACCGGCGCGATCGAACTGGATGGCACCGTGAAGGGTTGGGGAGACAACCTTGAAAATCAGTGTGAGCCGCCTCCGCGCGCTGGGCTTGTACAAAGCGTGGATGCAGGCTCATACCACATCGTTGCGGCGCGACTCGATGGGTCGGTCGCGGTGTGGGGGAGAAATGAGTACGGGGTTGCACAGGTCCCTCCAACCGTTGCGCAAGAGCAGATCGTCGCTGTCTCTGCGGGATACGCACACAATCTCGCCCTGACCGCCACGGGGCGGGTGTTGGCGTGGGGCCAGAACGTGTTTGGCCAGTGTGATATTCCGAATCCCGAGCCACTGTGCGTGGCGATCGGCGCCGGGAGTACTCACTCGCTTGCAGCCCGCTCGGGCACAAGTGGTGGAGTGGTCTGTTGGGGGTGGAACGCCTACGGCCAGTGCACTCCTCCGGCCTTGCCACAAGTGCTCGATGTCGCTGGTGGGATCGGGCATTCGGTGGCGCTCAAATCCGACGGCAAAGTGTCGTGTTGGGGATGGAATGCGGCTGGGCAGTGCAACGAGAATTTCACGCAGTCACCGAACCAACCTGTGACTGATGTCGATGCTGGGGACTACCACTCAGTTGGCCTCAGGGTTGGGGTTGTGAAGTGCTGGGGAGGGAATTCCTACGGGCAGTGCACGGTTCCAGTAGGACTTGGAGTCGTCACGAGAGTCGCTGCGGGGAGAGAACACACGATCGCGTTGAAAGCGGACGGCCGCGTGGTGGCATGGGGACGCAACGAGCTCGGGCAGTGCGCCGTTCCTGCCAGCCTCGAGCACGCGGTCGCGATCAGCGGCGGCGGGAATGCGTCACTAGCCATCATCGACAACGCGCACTCCGCCTGCACCAACACCGGTGGCTCCGGCCAGACTGCAACCCTTCGCACGAGCGGCTGTCGGTGGGAAGAGATCAGCATTTGGGATTGGTCTGGTGGCATCGGATCGAACGTCCCTGGCCCAGGCAGCACGGTCGATCTCGGCGCGTATGGTTCGGTTGGCAGTGAGTGTGACGCAGCGTGTGCAACCCTGCACACCCATGGCGGATCGAGCATCCTCGTGCCAGTTGACCTCACGGTTCCTGCGAGTGGGCAACCAGATCACTCGATCGACGTCTCAGACACCGCGAATCTTGCAGGCCGCGTCTGGCTCGTCGGCACAGGTGCCTCCACACTTCCACTTGACCTCAACATTCCTGTTCTTCGTTCTGGCAATCCAGTGGCTGGATTCGACATCGTGCAAACGACGGTGCCAGCTCCCGCTGGATACTTCTTGGCGCTTGTGCCGAGTGCCGGCGTGCGGGGTACGACGCTTTACTCGCTGCGGCTCTTGCCGCTGCAATCAAGCGATGGTCTGGTCGGCAGTGCAACAGGATCATTCAGCGGCGAAGCAATCGCCGCCGAAGCGATGGACTGGAATGGCGACGGCTTCGATGACCTCGCACTTGCGATCGACTTTGGTCCAGCGCAAAGCGGCCAACTGCAAGTGATGCTCAACGATGGCACTGGCAACCTCGGACTCACGAGTTTGCTCGTTGCAACTCCACCCGTACCAACATGTCTGGCAGTGGGTGACCTCAATGGCGATGGCAAGAGCGACGCTGTCGTCGGCACCGCGAGTGATCAACTCGTTCACCTTTACTACAACAACTCGCCAACGATGGCGCCAGCGTTCACCGTTGGACCAGTGATCAATCCCAACGGGATGCCGCTGAGTGTTGTCGTCATGCAGCCACCACCTGCGCTGCAAGGGATGGGCGGCGATGTCGGAGTCGGATCGAATGGCGGAACGACTGGACCAACGGAGTTCTCGACTTACTCAGGATCGACTGGAAGTGGCTCGAGCGATCCCATCGTGACCTCAACGACTCCCACAACGACAACACGCCGCGGTGGTCGTCTCGCCACGGGTGGATCGTCAAGCTCGTCGGTCGACGGTGTGATGCCAGTGAGCGTTGGTCGTGTCTCGATTATCGAGTGGCGGCAAGTCGGTACGCCTGCGGTGTGGAAGCTCACAGAGATTCAGGTGATGGATGTGCCTGGCAGCCCAGTGGCGATTGAGATGGCCGATGTTGATGGCGATGGCCTCGACGAGATTGTGACTGCGAATGCAGACCCGCAGTATCAAGGGGCAGCAACGACGCTTCCAGTGCTGACGATGTTCCGCGGACTCAGTGGAGCAACAGCATTTGGATCGGCGATCCCAATTGCTCCAAACGGCGCATCAGTGGGTCGCGACATCTCGCTCATCGACATCGACAATGACGGTGACCGCGACCTGATCAGCGTGCAGCAGACCCTTGGAACG
>SYHM01000169.1 GCA_005799205.1 Planctomycetia bacterium
TCGACGGTCGAGTGCTCGCGCATTTCTTCTTCGGCACGCAGGCAGAGTTGGCGGAGCGTTGTATGCAGTGCCTCATGCTCGGGCACCGCGTCAAGCAGAGCCACTGCGTAATCAACCTGACGAACAGCATCCATGCCAGTGTCGATCATGCCAATGGCGGCATCGCCGAGTTCTTCGAGCGCCCAGAGGAACCACTTCTTTGTTGGCTTCGCTGGTTTCTCAGGCGGATCGATGCGCGCCCGAACCGTGACGAGTCCGATCGCAACGATGGGGATGAGTCCGAGTTGAGTTGTCGGCTCGCGACAAAGGATGAGCGCAGGGGTCTCTCGACGAAGGGCAGTCAGGCGAATGCGCCTTGCGTCAGAGCCAACCAATGGCGGCTGAAGCATGTGCATTCCTGCTGGCACACGATGATCCTCGCCGATCTCTCCTTCGATCCACTTGACGGTCGTCCCCGCACTCGCAAGTTGCATCCGCTGGCGCCGAGATTCTTGAAGCGCGAGCAGCGTGCGCGCCATGCGTCCAAACTCACCAACCTGATGCGCGAGTTCGATCGCTCGTACGGCCAATCGTTCTGACTCAAACCAGCGAGCAGCCTTCAGCGCCTCCTCAGCCTTCTGCATGAGTTCGTCGATCCGAGCGGCTTTCGCTGGCGTCGTCATTGGTTTTTAGACTACCCGCGAGCGACCCGCGATGCGCGCTTGTCGTCCGTTCGTTTGGTTTCGAGTGAACGCCCATTCAGCCCATCTGTGACAGCCCGCAGGCTCTCGGCGATGCGCCGTACCACCTTTGAGTTTGGATGATCCTTCAAGAGCGAGGCAATCTTGGCGACCCCTTCGCCGCCTCGCACCCGAAAAATACGCTTGTACACCTCTTTGGCTGCCTCAATCTCGCTCTCGCTGAGCCCAAGCCGGCTCATGCCAACATTGTTGTAGCCGCGGATCGCAGCAGGGCTGCCCTCTGCGAGCATGAATGGAGGTACATCCTTTGATACGCGCGCCATGCCTCCAACGAATCCGCAGTACCCAACCCTCACAAAGTGGTGAAGCCCTGCACCGCCACCGATATTGGCGTAGTCATCGATCTGAGTGTGACCAGCGAGCATCGCGTTGTTTGCAAAGATGCAGTGATTGCCAATCACGGCATCATGGGCGATGTGCACATTGCCCATGATGAGGTTGTGCGATCCAACGCGCGTGATGCCGCCGCCGTTTCCGGTGCCACGGTGAATCGTGCTGTGCTCGCGAATGGTGTTGAAGTCGCCAATCTCGAGCCATGTCGGCTCGCCATGAAACTTCAGATCTTGCGGATCGCCACCGATGACGGTGAAGGGATGGATCTCATTTCCGCGGCCCATGCGCGTGAGAGATGTGATGTGCACTTGGGACCGCAGGATGCAATCTTCACCCACAGTGACTCTGGGTCCAATCGTGCAGTACGCACCGATCGTCGCCGAGGGGGCGATTTCGGCGGTCGAGTCGATGATTGCGGTCGGATGAATCTTGCTCATGCGCTACTCGAATTCTGCGTCAACCATCATGAAGCGAATCTGCGCCTCTGCCGCGAGCTTGCCCTGCACCCACGCTCGCCCCTGCACAGCGGCCGATCGAGCACTTGCTCGAAGCGTCTCGACCTCGACGATCAACTGATCACCAGGGGTCACTGCCTTTCGCAACTTGACCTTGTCGAGCGAGAGTAACACGGCGACCTTTCCGGTGTGTTCGAGAGTTTGCGAGAGCAACAAACCCCCGAGTTGCGCCATCGACTCGACGATCAGCACCCCCGGCATGATCGGCGTCCCTGGGTAGTGCCCTGGGAAAAATGGCTCATTAATCGACACATTCTTGACGCCAAGGGCGCGTCGTGATCCCTCAAGTTCGACAACTCGATCGATCAGCAGCATCGGATAGCGATGTGGCATGATGCGGGCAATGGCGCGCGCATCGAGGACGCGCCCCGAACCGACGGTCGTAACGCGCGCCTTTGCAGCGACCTGCTCAGCAAGCTTGCGCGCCATCCGCCGATTGAGGTCATGGCCCGAGCGCTGCGCCACAATCTTTCCCTGCAGCGCAATCCCAGAGAGTGCGAGGTCTCCGATGACATCGAGCACCTTGTGGCGCACGCATTCATCAGGAAAACGAAATGCGTTTTCAAGTGGCCCCTCGTCGCCGATCACGAGCGCATCGCGTGGCGTGAGGTGGCGACACATGCCCGCCCCCCAGAGCGCTTCAGCTTCGGCACGCAGACTAAATGTTCGCGCTGGTGCGATCTCAACGCCGAAGTCGTCGCGTGTGAAATCGAAGTGCCGGCTCTGCCGACCGATGCACGATGAGACGCTCGAATAGTCGAGCTCGTACGTGACGCGAAATCCTGGGTCTTCTGAGGGAAGCGCCGCAATCAGTGCACCATCCTCTTCAATCACAATCGGATCGGAGATGCGGTGGACGATTCGTAGCGAGTCTTGCGCGACGATGCCCGCCGCACGAAGTGGCTCAAAAAACGGGAGGGCTGAGCCATCACCCGCGGGAATCTCCGGACCTCGCAAGCGGATACGCACATTGTCGATCCCGAGCCCAACCACTGCACTGAGGCAATGTTCGACGGTGTCGATTGTCGCGTCGCCCACCCGCAGAGTCGTTCGCCTCGGCCGAGAAACGGCGTTTGAAATGAGTGCGGGGATGGCCACTGGTTCGCCCAAATCAATGCGCTCAAAAATGATCCCAGTGCCAGCGGGAGCAGGAAGAAACTCCGCCTCCGCATCGGCGCCACTGAGCAACCCCTTGCCGCGCACGATTGTCGAGGTCGCAATTGTGTGCTGTTTGCGTTCTTCAGAGATGCCGCGAGCCGTGGGCGATTGGCGCGAAAGTGGCCGCAAGTCTCCAGCAGGATCGGACGAGTGCAGGGGTGATGCGCTCATGATCCACTGGTTTCTGCGCTCTGGTGCTTAGCGCGCTTGCTCGCCTCAACGATGCGCATCAGATCGCGCGCGAGCGGCGAGAGCTTTTGCAGTGCGAGGATGTGGCGCATCTCAGCACGAATCTCTCGTGCTGGCATTCCGCCCCAAACCTCACCAGCGGGCACATCGTTGATGAGTGCTGTTCGCGCGGCGAGCTGCGCGCGTGATCCAACAGCGCGGTGATCTGCAATACCCGTGCCGGCTCCGATTCGAACCCAATCGCCAATCGTGCACGACCCCGCGACTCCCGAAAGCCCCGCCATCACTGTGTTCGAACCGAACTGGACGTTGTGACCGATCTGGCAGTGATTATCGATTTTCGTGCCAGCGCCAATGCGCGTCGATCCGAAGGTTCCTCGATCGACGCAAGTGCAACTGCCGATCTCGACGCCATCCTCGAGCACAACATTTCCCAAGTGGGGAATGCGCAGCAATCCAGCCCCATGTGGGGCGGGGCGGTATCCGAATCCCTCGGTCCCGATGACGGCTCCCGCATGCAGGATCACGCGGTTCCCAATGACGCATCGCTCACGGACGACTGCATTCGCGTGAATCGTCGTGTCGTCGCCAATAGTGACCCCGCCGTAGATGCGCGCGCCTGCATGAATGATGACGTTGCGTCCGATGCGGCAGTTTGCGCCGATCCAAACCTGCGGCGCGACGAAGATCTCATCGGCTAGGAGGTCCGTCGACTCAACCACACTCGTCGGATGGATCCCGCGCGCGGGGCGTTCGGGCTGCGGTGCGAAAAGTTCGAGCAGCGTGATCATCGCAACGTCCGCGTTCGCAACCCGAACGAGTGCGCGCGTAGTGGCGTTGTGACCTGGCACGTCAAGATCACCCGATACGAGGGCAACCTGCGCGCGCGAATCCGCCCACAATTGGGCGTAACTCGCGTCCGTGATGAAAGTCGCGTCAGTGGAAGTGGCATTGCGAAGGTCGCAGAGACCCTCGACGATGATCGCGCCGGGGCCGTCAAGTGCTCCGCCAACCTTGAGGGCAATCTCTTGAGCAGTGATCCGCATGCCGTCAGCTCTTGCCAGGAAGCGCGGACGCTGGCGCCGCCGGCGAGCCTGCAGACGGATGATCGGCGCGATAGTCACTGTTCATGCGCTCGATGAGCAGATCGGTGATGTCGAGCGTCGGATTGCTGTACAGCATCCGCCGCCCATTGATTTGTTGCATTGTTCCTTCGAGGTTGGTCGGATTGATCGTCGGAACAGTGTCGTCGATGAAGACGAAATCGATCTTCTGCTCGGCAGAAATCTTTGCACATGAACTTCGAATTGCCATGTAAGCCTCGCGCACCGCATTCGCCTGCTCGGACTCCATCTTGAGCTGAGCGAAGTTTTGCAGCGCACTCAGGTCGCCAGCGCGAAGAATTGCCTTGTTGAGTGCGTCATTGTGAGCTGTCGAACCGGGCTGAAAGCTCTCAAGGTCATCTTGCATCGCGCGCACTTCGTCAGCCAGTTTCGTGACGCGCTTCTCAAGTGACCCACGAAGTTCGACAGCGCGGCTATCCGATGCCTTCAGTTGATCGAGCGACCGGTACACCTTCTCGAGATCGACCGAAGCGACGACCGCGGGTGACGTTGGGAATCCAGCCGCCCACAAAAGTGCGGCAGCGATGAGCGAGATCGGAATGAGGAAGTGTTTGAATGGCATGGGACCCTTTTGAGATTACGGAGCAACTGCAGGTGCGGGGGCCGGAGCCGGCGTTGGAACGTTCGTCGGTGAATGGGGAGTAGCTCTCGCGTTGTTCATTCGCTGGATGAGCTTCTCCGTGAGATCGTCTGCCTTCGCGGCGTACAGGACCCGCCGCCGCGAAATCTGCTCGACCACTTGTTGAGCGAGCGGCATCTGGCTGCGACGATCCCGTTGAAACTCAGCTGTCCCGTCGTATACGAAGACATACTGATACCCCTCGCTCTGCGCGAGTTTGTCTGCTTCAGATGCGATCGAGCGAAAGAGTCCCTCCCAGCGAAGCGCCTGCTCGCGGTCGGCTTCCTGCTGCTTCATGGTCGCCCACTCCTTGAGTTGCAGTTGTTCGAGCGCAAGCCCATCTCGAATCGTCTGCCGTTCGGTCGGATCGGTCACCGCATCTGATTCACGCGCGCGAGTTTCGAGCTGCTCTTTGCGACTCTTCAGCTCCTGCTCGAATCGATTGGCAAGTTGAGTCAACTCGATTTCCATCTCGCCGCGCTCTTGAATCTTGTCGAGAATTCGCCGAATGTCGACATTCGCCACAGCAGAGGGTGGAGCAGCGAGCCGCCCAGCGGTATAGGCCGCACTCCCAACTGCGCAGGTCGCTGCGATAAGCACTGCGATCGAAAATGAGATGTGACGTGTGCGCTTCTCCATAGTTTTGCAGTGTAACCAAGAACGCCGAATTCCCCCAGCGACGCGCTAGGACGGCACTGCTCAGAAGGGGAGTTCCGCTGTGAAACTAAACACTTCAGTCTGGTCGGTCTCGTACTTCACAAGTGGAATGGCAAGATCAAACGCAAGTGGCGCAGGACCAAGCTGCGGGATGAAGAGCCGGATTCCCATTCCAACCGA
>SYHM01000170.1 GCA_005799205.1 Planctomycetia bacterium
ACGATTCAAACCGACAACGGATCACAGGTCACCTCGAACGCCCCAGCCCTCGATGACGCGTTCGTCCGCAAGGATTTCGGCAACGGGTGGTCGCTCAAGAGCGGCCAGTACAAGAGCAATTACAACCTAGAAGAGTGGTCGAGTTCTTCGGCGATGCAACTCGTCGAGCGTTCCGTTGTCAATTCGTACTTCAAAACAGACTTCATTCAGGGAATCGAGTTGCAGTACGAGACCGACGCCTGGCGGGTGCTCGTGAACTACAACGACGGTGGAGGAAACCGCAACATCGGCGCGATCGGGCAGAACACCAGTTCAGCGCTCGGTGCGACCAATTCGGGCAACAACACCGAATGGGCGACAGCAGGCCGGATTGATTGGAAGGTGGCCGGAAAGTGGGCGCAGTTCAAAGAAATGATGGCGTTCCGAGGCAGCGATGAAGCGCTGCAAATCGGCGCCGCCTACAACTGGCAGCGGGGCGGATCGCAAAATGTGCAAAACGACGCATTCATCGGTAACAGCGATGGCATGAACTTTTCGTACACCGCAGATGTCGCATGGCGCCACAATGGCGCGAGCCTCTTTGGTGCGTTCCTCGGGAACGCCTTCTACGCGCGACCAGATGGTGCCGCAGCAGTCAATTCCTACGGCGCCGTCATTCAAGGTGGATACTTCATTACCGACACGCTCGAATTGGTGGGGCGCTGGGAATACCTCAATGTCAGTGGTGGAGCAATCGATGTCACGAGCGTGGGCGCTGCTGGCAACGCCTCATCAATCAACGCGCAGCACTTTCAGATCTACTCGGTGGGCGCCAACTACTACCTGTTGAAGAATCAGTTGAAGATCTCAGCCGATGTTGGCTATGTCGTGGGCGCTCTGCTCTTTCAAAATGGTCTCTACAACGGCGCGATCACTGGAGCCGACTACCGCTCGGATGAGAACTCAAACGCGACGGGTCAGACCGTCGCGCGCGTGCAATTGCAACTCGAGTTTTGATTACGAACGAGCGGGGCGGGTGATCACGTGAGGTTCGCGCGTGATCTCGAGCGCGATCTTGACGAGCGTTGGATCAAAGAGCACTCCTGCCTCTGCTTCGAGCGTGGCGGCTGCGCTCGCCGAATCAACTGGATGCGCCCCGCTTGTCATCGAATCCCATGCCTGCGCGACTGCAAAGATTCGAGCAGCGAGCGGAATGTCTGTGCCCTTCAGTTTTCGTGGAAACCCCGAGCCGTTCCACCGCTCGTTGTGGCAGTAGGGGATGTCAAGCGATGCACGCAAGTCTTCGATCGACGCGAGCATGTCATGTGCGTGTTGCGGGTGCTGTTGCAGGGTTGCCCGCTCGCTAGCGGTGAGCTCTCCAGCTTTGCGCAGAATCGACTCTGGCACTCTGATCGTGCCGATGTTGTGAAGTAATGCTCCTCGGCGCAGGTGGACAAGTTCATCTTCGCGCATCTCAAGCCGCCGAGCGATCGCAATCATCAGCTTCGTTGTGCGATGCGTATGCCCTTCGGCGGCTTGCGTGCGCGCGTCAAGACTTGTGACGATCGCCTTGAGCACTGCGTCAAAATTTGTGGCAAGTGCGCCGAGTGAACTCTCGAGTTCTCCTTGGCGCTTGACGAGCTTTCGAGTCTGATTGAGACGAAGGATGGTCTGCGCTCGAGCGTGTAACTCAACGCGATTGATCGGCTTCGATACAAAGTCGTCGGCCCCCGCTTCGAGAGCCTTCAACTTTGAGTCAACATCTTCGAGCGCCGTCGCCATGACCACAGGCACGTCAGCCAGCCGTGGATTTGCGCGCACGCGCCGACAGACCTCGAATCCATCCATCGAGGGCATCATGACGTCGAGCAGAATCAAGTCGGGTATGCACTCTTCGGCCATTGCAAGCGCCTCGGCACCACTCGCGGCGCACCGTAAATGCGCATGCAGATCGCTCATGACTCCGCGGAGCACTTCGCGAGCAAACTCGTTGTCGTCAACGATCAAAATGGTTGGGCGGTCCATCATGCATCAACTCTTCAGCACTGTGGCAATGCAGGATAGCTCTTGCAAATCCGTTAGGCGGAATTCGCACCTGTGAGTCGCCCGATCGTGGCGAGCAATTGGGGAAGATTCACGGGCTTGCTCATGAACTCATCTGCGCCAGCGGCGAGGCACTGTGCTCGGTCGTCGGCCAATCTTCGCGAGGTCAGCGCGATGAGAGGCAGATCAGCCGAGACGGCGTTGGACCGAAGCAGTCGAATGGCACTCAGCCCATCCATCTGCGGCATCTGCAGGTCCATCAGCACCAACACCGGATGATGTTCAAAGACCGCCGCGATGGCCTCGGCGCCATTGTGCGCATCGACGACTCGGTACCCATGACCGCGAAGGAAATCGCCGATCGTCATGCGGCACGACTCGCTGTCGTCTGCGTTGATGATGACTGGGCCGGTGTCAGATAGTGCGGGTGGAGTAGCCCCCTTCACATCCGCTCGAGCTTCGTCGCTCGCGGGCGACGAGGCTCGCGGAGCCGTTGGGTGCCAAGGCAACACAGCACTAAACGTACTGCCCTTGCCGACTTGCGATGTGACACTCACATGGCCGCCATGCTGTTCGGTCAGCAACATGACGAGCGTTAACCCGAGGCCCGTGCCGGCGTACTGGCGTGCCAGTCGAGAGTCGAGTTGCGTGAAGGGAGTAAAGAGGCGGGTGATGTCCTCGTCTGCGATGCCGATCCCGGTGTCGTGCACTGCAAATGTGAGGGTCCCTGCGTCCATGTCGGCGTGGGTTTCAAGCGTGATGCTCCCACTATCTGGTGTGAACTTGACGGCGTTCGAGAGCAGATTGACAAGAATCTGTTTCAGCCGTCGCTCATCGACTCGAATCGACGGTGCCGCCGCATCGAGCCTCGTCGAAAGCACCTGATGCTTTTTCTGAGCCATCTGTGCCACGAGTCGCAAGCTCGCATCGCACACCTCACGCACTTCTGCATCACCCCAGTTGAGCTCGACCTTTCCGGCGCCAATCTTTGCCACATCAAGAAGGTCATTGATCAGCGACAGCAGGTGCTGCCCGCTCTCGGCGATCGTCGCGATCGGTTTCGTTTGTCCCGTGCCCAGCGGTCCGTACACACCTTCGACAAGCAGCTCTGACAGGCCAATGACTGCAGTGAGCGGCGTGCGCAACTCATGACTCATCGCGCTCAGGAAATCATCCTTTGACCGCATCGCACGCGACAGTTCAGCGTTGGCCTGCGAGAGCTGCGCGGTTCGTTGCTCGACGCGCTGCTCGAGTGTCGATCGATACTCCCCAAGTTCTGTGATGTCCTGGCCAACAAGAATCGCACCGACGACTCCGCCAGCAGCGTCGTGCCGAGGCGAGACGCTGCAGATGACAAGGCGGCGGTCCCCACACTTCGTGTTCAACTCGAATTCGAGCACAGGGGTTAATTCTCCACGCACCGCCGAGGCGATCATCGACTCGACGCTCTGTGCGCAGGCTTCGCTGACATGCTTCGAAGCAAAGTGTGTCTTGAGAGCATCGTGCTTTTCTATTCCAGTGATGCGCGCCATCGACTGGTTCCATACGAGGACACATCCAGCGGCGTCGACACCGACGATCGGGGCATTGGCTGTATCGATAAGTTGCTCGAGATCGTTTCGCTGCACTTCAAACTTGGATGTCAGACGGCGCGCATCTTCAATCGCTCGATCGGTTGACTGCACGAGTTGCAAGAGATCGACCGTCGCATCATGCAGCGCAAAGTCATTGAGAACAATGTTGAGCGCCCGCATTTCGGCAGGGGTTCGGACCCAGGGTGACCCGATGAAGCAGTAGCGAGTCGGGTTCTCCAGCACCAGAACCTGCATTCGAAGTACGAGGGCAGAGCAGGTCGCGGCGAAAATGAAGAGGGTCGAGCGTTGCTTGAGTATGTACTGGCCATCAAACGTCTCGGTCGGCAGCATTCCGAAGCGTAAAAATGTGAAACAACGCGAGAACTCTGCCCCGTCGGTCACGTTCGGGCAGATGCGACGAAGTGCGGAACCGGCCGAAACAATGCGCATCTCGCCATCCACGGTGAAGTGGAATGGAAACATCGAATCGAGGTGGTTGGCGCTCAACATCGCGTGCAATCACGAGATCAGGGAAGGGCGTCTCCCCAGCGCACGAGGAATTCGTCGTGGTCATCGCCCTTCTCCTTGAAGCGAGTTTGCTCGACGAGCGCGGGAGTCTCATACAACTTCGCGACTCCGTTCAGTAGTCCTTCGACGAACACTGAAAGGCCTTTTCGCTCGCTGAAGTAATGCATCGTGATCTGGTTGCTCCGTCGGTCGCTGCATTCGAATCGCGGTGGCTTCAGGTGCGGAAAGAGCAGCGCGACGCGCGTGTGAAACTGGGGTAGGTAATCGAGAAACTCTGGCATGTCGCGCCCCGCGGCGCTGAGCATGTCTCCGTAGCCCTTCTTAGCGGTGTGCAATACCCAGAACTCTCCGAATGCATAGAGGATCGTGCTCGCGGGTAGCTGCAGCACTTCGGTCGCGGCTTCGACAAGTCCATACGTGATGCAGTCTGGATAGGCATCGTTGCTGATAAACGAATCGACCTCAATGCCAGCCTTCCGTTTGATCGCATCCCACTTGTCGGCGCCAAACTTGATTGTGACAAGGTCTTCAATCGCCTTGTTGACCAGTCCGTACATGGCAGGCTCCTGTTGCAATGAACTGATCGAACGCGCTCAGACGCGATCGCGAGTGTAGTGCGATGCGGAGGCGCGCGGTGCAACGCGGTAGCCTTGCGCGATGACGCAAAACGCGACTGACACATTCGCAGGATTGGGCATGGGCAAGGAGTTGCTCGCCGAGCTCGCAGCGCTCGGGTACGAAGAACCCACTCCGATTCAAAAGGCAGCGATCGGTCCACTCATTGAGGGGCGTGACCTGCTCGGCCAGGCGGCGACAGGCACCGGAAAGACTGCGGCGTTTGCGCTCCCCGTGCTGCAGCGCATCGGCAAGACCAAGGCAGTCGCAAACAAGCCATTTGCACTGATTCTTGTTCCAACGCGCGAGCTCGCCGTGCAGGTTTCGGAGGCCTTCCACAAGTACAGCAAGCGACTGGGAACATCGGTCGTTCCGATCTATGGAGGTCAGGAGTTTCGTCGGCAGATCATCGGATTGCACCGAGGCGCGCATGTCGTGGTCGCCACGCCAGGGCGTGCGCTCGATCACTTGCGACGGGAGACGCTTGATCTCAGTGGATTACAGACGGTGGTTCTCGACGAGGCAGACGAGATGCTCGACATGGGGTTCGCTGAAGACCTCGAGCTCATTCTCGAATCGACGCCGAAAGAACGACAAACTGCGCTCTTTTCGGCAACGCTCCCTCCGCGCATCGCGTCGATTGCAGAACGCCATCTGAAGAATCCTGCTCGCATCTTGATTCCACGAGACAAGGCGACAAAGGGGTCGATTCCGAAGGTCAGGCAGACCGCGTACATCGTGCCGCGCGCACACAAGACTGCGGCTCTTGGCCGCGTGCTCGACCTTGAGTCGCCGACACTTGCGCTCGTCTTCTGTCGCACACGCATCGACGTCGATGAGCTCGCCGACCGTCTTGTGGGGCGTGGGTACCGAGTTGAATCACTCCATGGCGGTATGTCGCAGGTTGAACGTGACCGGGTGATGAAACGAGCGCGAGGAAACCTGCTCGACTTGCTCGTCGCGACGGATGTCGCCGCACGCGGGATTGACATCGACCACCTCTCGCATGTTGTGAACTTCGATGTGCCTGCGTCTCCTGAGTCGTACGTGCACCGGATCGGTCGAACTGGACGGGCTGGGCGCGAGGGGGTCGCAATCACGCTTGTAGATCCGCGCGAGCATCGGCTGCTTCGCAACATCGAGTTTCTTACGAAGCAGAAGATTGCAATCTCCACCGTGCCGACCCCTCTCGATGTGAAGGCGCGTCGGCTCGATCTCACCAAGGGATCGATTCGCGAACTGATTCAGTCGGGGGCAAACGATGGGTTTCGCGTCGTCGTTGAGACGCTGTCAGCTGAGTTTGACGTGATGGATGTCGCTGCAGCTGCAGTCCGCATGGCGCATGAGGCGAGCGTTGGAGACGTGGCGCAAGAAGACGAAGCACACATCCCCACCATGGAGAGTTTCGCGCGTCCGTCCCACGGCAAGTTCGACAAGTCTGGCACGCGCGGTGGCCCACGCGCGCCGAAAGCACCAAATGCTGGCCGTCGCCCCAACAACGCACGCGACATGGTGCGTGTGTACATCGCCGCAGGAACACGCATGGGAATTCGACCTGCAGACCTTGTGGGGGCAATTGCCAACGAGGCAGATGTCAATCCGCGGGGAATCGGAGATATTGAAATCGCCGAGGCTTTTTCGATTGTCGAGTTGCCTGAGGGGGATGTGGAACGGGTCATTACCGCGCTTCGCAGAACGACTATTCGGGGTCGCAAGGTCAAAGTGCACCGCGACAATGGAATTCGCCGCTAGATTTTGCGCCGGGCTGTGGCATACTGCAGTCGAAATGCTCGGCCCCAGTCGAATCGTGTTGGCGCTCACCGCAGCCCTCGTCATTGACCCATCAAATGTTCACGCGGACGAACCCCGCGTCGATGGAATGTTCGCTGACTGGACCTCATCGATGATGATCGCAACCGACCCGGCTGGCGATGCCGCTGGGTCGTTCGACCTGCAAAGGGTCTATGCCACGAGCAGAGGGTCGCGGCTCTTTCTTCGGTTCGAAGTCACGTCAACGCTCAACATGCAGTCTGGGGCAACTTCAGATGGCACGCTGCTGGTGACCATTGCGATGCCGCAAAACCGTGCGCTCACCATCGACATGCGCAATCGCGTGCTCTGGCGCGACAATGACACGGCACTCGAAGTTGGTTGGGACTCGGTCAAGTACACGGTGGCTCCCGCGTATGCAGCGAGTGAGTTCGAACTGGTGGTCGATCTCGCACAGTTTGGAGCGGGTGTCGGATCGCCACTCACGATCAACTTCAGTTCGAGCGACTCGCTCGCAGCGGGTGCGTCGTTCACCATGTCGCAACCCGAGCCGACGCCAATCCGTCGCCCAGCAACTCGTGCGGATGGAGCGACCTTTCGAATCGCGAGTGTGAACACTGAGCAAACTGGCCTACTCAATTCGACGCGACGGCCAAAACTGCTTCGACTCGTTGACGGAATGAATGCCGACATTTACTGCTTTCAAGAGGAGTACACCTCAACCGCGACACAGATCGACACGCACATCACCAGTGCTGATCCGATGGAGGATGGCGCGAATTGGAACGTGCACAAGAACAACGATTGCGTGATCGCGAGCCGGTCGCCGCTGCTGGCGCTTCCGTCGCCAAACACAGCGACCGCGGGTGCGATTATTGACTTGCCGGCAGCGGGGCCGAGCGACGCAGTTGTCGTCTTCAGCATTCATCCCAAGTGCTGTGGATACATCGGTAGCACTGAAGATGCGACACGGATCACCCAGATGACGGGTCTTCTCACGACGCTCAGCAGTCTTCGCGCAGGATCACTCGGGGCGGCGTTTGAGCCGTACCGGCAGGTGCCCGTGATCATCATCGGCGATTGGAATCTTGTTGGATCGGTCACGCCGCTCGCAATGGTGCTCGACGGCGCGGGACCAAACATGCGCGATGCCATGCCCGCGCAACTCATCGGCGAGGATGTCACCTCGTGGCGCGGCTCAAGCACCACTGCAGGGTCATTTGCTCCCGGCAGACTCGACCTGCTCGTGCACTCATCATCAGGCATCAGCCTGCGAGGGTCGTTCGTGCTCGACAGTGCAACCTTGAATGCGGGCGAGCTTGGTGCGCTTGGACTTCAGTCAGGAGATTCAGCATCGACCGACCACAACATGCTCGTCGGCGATTTTTCGTTTGCCACACCAGTCTGTCCCGGCGATGCCAACGGCGACAACCAGATCAATGGTGCAGACATCGCAGTCGTGCTCTCGGGGTGGGGCGATGCGAGCGGCGCGGCCGACCTCAATCACGATGGACTCGTCAATGCAGCAGACCTCGCGAGCGTGCTTGCAACATTTGGAAGCAGTTGCCCTTGACCTGCCTTCAATCGTCGCTAGAAATGTGATTACGCAGTCCGCGCCCGAACGAGATCGAGCCTGCGCGCCATCTGGGGGCTTGCGAACGATGGATTCGTGGCGCAGAGCGCTTGAAACGACTCGAGCCTCGCACGAGCAGTATCACCCGAGTAAAACGACGAATACGCCCCATTCAATTCAAACGCCTCAATTGTCGCGGCGAGTAGCCACTGATCCATACGCGGACCTGGCGGGACGTGATCGAAACGCGCACAGGGGGCGACAAAGGGATCGCTGAAATCAGCATTCGCACTTCGAGCGAGAAGTTCGGCAAGCTGCCGCAGCGCATCGACTGCAACGGCCCGCTCGCCGAAGTCATTCGCTGCACGCGCGAGGCTCGCCCAATGAGCGAGCGAAGGCTGTCGAGTACAGAGACCTCGAAGCATCGTGACGCTGACCTCGAGCGCGTCGAACCGCTCAATTGCCGGGCGTGCGGTGTCTTGGCTCAACGCGTAGAAAGCGAGCGACTCTTCTAACTGCGCACGCTTCCGCGATCCGCGTCGACCCCAGAGATCCGTGAGCAACGTCCCGTAGGGAAGTGCCCCGATCGCGCGGCGCCAGCCGTAGGGAGCGCGGGGGTCGTTGATGTGCGCGGCGATCGCCTGCGAGCGGGTTCTTCCAGTCGTGCGCATGTGAATGGCCGCGTCGAGTAGCCATCCTCGGTCCGCGAGCATTCGTGCCCGATCGGGCTTGCAGGCAAAGAGGTTGAGAAGAAATCCATCGACGGTTTTGTCGGCATCAAAGGGCACCAACAGATTGAGCCCTCGCACGAGTCGATATGAGTTGTATCCAAGCGGAGCGAATGCCTGCAAGGTCGCACGGTCGACGCCATCCGCTGCCTTAATCTCGTATTGCACGAGAGGCGAGAGTTCGGCGAAGAATCGATGCCCACCCGAGAGAATGTTGACCTCTTCGCCTTCAGCATCAAGTTTGAGAAACGCGATCGAGTTCCAGCCCAGCCGATCCATGCACAGATCGAGTGTGGTGAGGGGCACCGCCTCATATCTCGCCGTGGCCTTGCCGCCTCGCACAAGCGCATTGAGTTCGGCATTCTCATTGAGCCCGAGCTGAGCCTCACCTGCCTCACGCGACAGGGCACTCCGTTCGAGCGTGACATGCGAGAAGGCGTTCGCAGCAACACCTCGCGCGAGATATTCGGCGGTTGCTGATGCGGGCTCAAATGCCCACACGTGACCTGTCGGTCCAACGCACTTCGCCATTGAAAGGGTGTATGTGCCGTAGTTCGCGCCGACATCAATGACGCGGTCGCCAGGCTGCAATATGAGCCGTAGAAACCGAATCTCATCCTCGAACCAGTCCTGTTGTTCGGTGAGGACATACGGGGTCAAGAGGAGCATCGATCGCGGCGCGACCACGCGGACCCCATCAACCAGCGGAAGAGTGACTTCGTCAATCATGCGTCGGATCGCGTAGTCGATGAGTGTGTGCGATAGAGAAATGCCACCACAAGGCTCAGAAGCACCATCAGAATGCCGTCGAAGATGCACTGCTTGATCACCATGACTCCTGGCATCGGCTGCACCACGTAGAAGATCGTGTAGGTGGGTATCACTGTGAGAAAGGCGATGGCGCATCCGAATCGCATCCCCTGGCCGAACCAAGGGCGAGTGGTGACGCCACGGCTGTAAATCCACACGAGCGCAACTGAGGTCATGAGGTGAGCGAGCAACATCCAGCCGAAATATTGCGACATATCGCTGTCTGGGCGAAACAGATTCGGTAACTGGGCATAGTCGTCATGTAGGAACCCGCCATGGACAACGCCACTGCCGAGAAACCAGAGCACAAAAAGCACGATTATTGCGATGATCAAGCGCTTGTCCATCATGCGAGTCTAGTGGTCTCATTCGCAGGGGTGTGAGCGGCGCAGCGGCAGCAGTTCTATACTGAAGCCTCCGAAATGGACTCGCACGCGAACACAATCACGGATGGAGCGGGCCGTCATCGGGTCACCCAAGGGTTCCCGCTGTGGCTTTTCGTGCTCGCGTTCGTCGTGAGTATCTCAACAACTTGTTTCACACTTTGGCAGTGGCGCGTGATGGAGTCGCGCGCCGAGACGCTCGCGGCAGAACATGCCGACCTCACCGAACATATTGGAAGGATTCTTCTCCTCGACGAGGTGCTCACGATGAGCGCGCGCATGTGTGCCGCCACGCGCGACTTTGCGTATGAGCAACGGTACGACCAGTTCGATCCAGAACTTGCCTTGGAGATTGAAGGCTTGAGAGAAAAAGTGCCCCGCCAGGATCTCGAGGAGTACGTGAAGAGTACGGACGCCGCGAATCGCGAGTTGGTGCAACTCGAGCGAACGGCATTCGCGTTGACTCATCATGGCAAAGCGGACGAGGCGCTGCGTTTGCTCAGTGGGAGCGACTATGCACACTTGAAGAGTCTCTATTCAAAGGGAATGAACGCGACCTCGGAGGCGGCGCGAGCAGTCATTCGAGGTGAGTACATGAACCTGCGCGAGCGTTCGCGATGGCTGATGGGGGGCAGCGCCGTGGGGGTACTCGCCCTGCTCGCAGCATGGATTGCAGCTGTGAGGTCTGCGCGCGCGTGGGTCGTGGTCCGAACAGAAACCGAGAATGAGCGGTATCGACAGCTCGAAGCGATCGGTCGTGAGAAGGACGAGTTCCTCGCCACGGTGAGTCATTCGCTGAAGACTCCTCTGAATCCGATTCTGGGCTTTTCGGAGTTACTCAAGGACGGCCTTGCCGGAGAGTTGAGCGCCACGCAGCAGGACTTGGTGCAGGGAATCCATGATTCTGGGATGAAACAGCTCGTGACCGTCTCGTCGCTGCTTGAGCTTGCAGAACTGCAGTGCGCCAAAGTTGAGTTGAAGATGTCGCGTCTGGATGCCAGCGCTGTGATGCGCGACATTACAGAGCAACAGTTGGCCTCGATGCGTGCGGCGAACATCAAGTTCACTCACTCAATCGCGTCAGATCTCGGAGTGATCTCGTTCGACCGCGGTCTCGTGACACGGGTGCTCGATGTTCTCTTTGAGAACGCTCGTCGATTCACGCCGTCAGGGGGAGAGATTTCATTTTCGGCAAGGCGCGTAGGCCACTCGCTCGAACTTGTTGTCGCCGACACTGGATGCGGGATCGCTCCCGATGTGTTGCCTCGGCTGTTTCGCCCATTCATGCAGGGTGATGGCACCCTTGCTCGCAGCCACCAGGGAACAGGAATCGGGCTGACGCTCGTCAAGAAGTGGCTCGAGCTGCACGGTGGTGCATGCCGCGCCGAGAGCGTGCTTGGTCACGGCGCACGATTTGTGGTCTTGTTGCCGATTGAGTCGGGTTCGCAGTGAAGTGGGTGCGACAAGAACAATGACGAACGCAAAGAGCCCAACAGCAATCCTCGCGGTCGACGACGACGACTTGAATCTCAAGTTGCTCAGTTACACGCTTAGTGGAGCGGGGCACTTGGTCCGAACAGCACTCTCTGGTGCAGAGGCGCTCACCTCAGTTGCTCAGCACCCGCCAGACCTCATCTTGCTCGACGTGATGATGCCGGGCATGTGCGGCTATGAGGTGCTTTCTGTGCTCAAGTCACAGGAATCAACTCGGTCAATTCCGGTGATCATGCTCACATCTCTTGAAGATGAAGATTCGAGGACAAAGGGGATCGCGCTCGGCGCGGCCCAGTTTCTTTCAAAACCAACAAGAAGAGTTGAATTGCTTGCAGCGATCGCCGCCCTTCTGAAGCGAGCGTAATCGCCCACTTTGCTCCGGGGTTTCATTTTGCGAATCAACAATTGAAAACTTGCCCTGTCGTTCCGATGCATTAGATTGAGCCAGATGGGCTAGGACTCGCCAACTTTTGGCGGGTCAGGTTGAGGGTCGTCGATCGACGGACTCGATCAAATCTGGAGCCCTCAATGAATCAGCAACTGTCTAGCGTGAAGTGGAGCGTTTCGTGCATAGTGACGATCGCCGCCGCTGCATCCGCATCTGCCTCGACGAGCTTCGGCCAACTCAGTCACAACGGCACAGCGATTCCGCTGAGTGTCGGTAGTGGAATCGGGAACGACGGATTCACAATGAATCAGTCAGACACGTCGTTCGGATCGCTGCTCATCGGCATTAAGGCTCATGAGTACTACAGCAACAACAACCCTGCAGGCGCGAGCACTCAGTCAGCGTTCGCTGGCGGTGGATCGTGGCTCGACCTCGATCCAAGTGGCGCGTACACGGCGTATCCGGGCATCGCGGCAAATCACCCATCGTGGAACCCCAATGCCCCTCGGTGGGCGTTTACATGGAGCGTGACCGATGATGGCGCGCGCGCGGCGCTGGGCGTTGGCATGATGACCATGGTGATAACGCGACCGGACAGCGTCGCAGTGACGCTTGGAACCTGGGACATCGGCGGCGCGAATCCCAACAACAATGAGCCCTGGTATCAGAACAGTTGGAACCTTGGATACCTCGGCGTGTTTGGCAACGGGGTTGATGCAACGACCACTGGTATCTGGAAAGTACGAATCGATGTCACGAGCGGTGGTGCGATGGTTGGTTCGCAGGAGATTTCGATCAACGTCGTTCCAGCTCCAGGCGCGATCGCGCTTGCGGGGATCGCCGGACTTCTGAAGGGTCGTCGGCGACGCTGAGCCGACATCCGCCTCGGGGCGATCCGTCACCGGAGACCCCCGAGGCTTCGCTCAGTGCCGTGGCTCTCGAGTGACTGTTATGACACACCCTTCGCCGACACGCGCGTGGACGCCTCCGCCAAGTCCATTCGTGACATAGGTGTCGAGCACTGTCTCGCTCGTCGCACCTTCACAGCGAACGAGCAGCGAGAGCGTCCCGTCGTGCTGGATGTGCATCGAGGCTGCGACACGCTCGCCGACAGCGATCGTTCCAACGAGTTGGTCGCAGCCACCACCCACGATGCGCGCTTCGGTGAGCGGGTGTGGCGAGGCGTTCTCAATGACGACCGAGTACCAGGTCGATGCATCCAGTGCGAGAACCATGCACACGCCAGCGACTGGAAAGTTGGCGCCCAGCACCGCCGCGCCGATTGCGGTTGAGAGCCAACGGCGCGCATTCGAGTGGCCAACTCGCGGCGACGCTGTCACGAAATGCCGTAGCAGCGCGATCGCGCTGACGAGCAGAAGCGCGAGGCCACCGTATATCGCGATGATGCCAGCAATGAGGAGCCACTGCGATTCGCGCTCTAACCAAGAGATGCACAGCACGATCGCCACCAGCTGCGGTAGAGCAGAACACACGAGCGAGATTCCGAGCGCGCGGGTCATTGAACTGAACTGATCGTACGCTTGGGGCGCATGCCAACACTTCGACATCACCTCGTTGATCTTCACGCTCGGCGCATTTATCCCGCTGAGGTGGTCGTTGAAGGCACACGCATCGCCTCGGTGACCGAGCTTCCTGCCGATGCGGAAACCGCCCACGGATTCCTCATGCCGGGATTCGTCGACGCGCACGTTCATGTCGAGAGCAGCATGCTGCCACCGCAAGAATTCGCCCGTGTTGCTGTGCGTCACGGCACGGTCGCCACAGTGAGCGATCCGCATGAGATTGCCAATGTGCTTGGCGAGGCAGGCGTTGCCTACATGCTCGACGAGGCGAGTCGTGCGTGTATGCCGATTGCGCTGGGAGTTCCAAGTTGTGTGCCGGCGACCCAGTTCGAGACCTCTGGAGCAACGCTTGATGCGGCTGCAGTTGCTCGATTGCTCGACGATCCACGCCTCGGATACCTCGCAGAGATGATGAATTGGCCTGGAGTGCTCGGTGGCGACAGCGAAGTTATGGCGAAGATCGCCGCAGCGACGCGCGCTGGGAAGCCCGTCGATGGCCATGCGCCGGGGCTGCGTGGCGATGACGCTGGTCGCTACATCGCCGCAGGAATCACGACCGATCACGAGTGCGTGACACTCGACGAGGCGCGCGACAAGGCACACCGCGGAATGAACATTCTCATTCGTGAAGGAAGCGCCGCGCGAAACCTTGAAGCACTCTGGCCGATCGTGCGTGAGTACCCAGAGCGTGCGATGTTCTCGACTGATGACGCTCATCCGGGCGACTTTCTGCGTGGACATATCAACCGTTCAGCGGCGCGGTGTATCGCGCATGGGTTAGACCTCTTTGATGTGTTGCGCGCCGCGTGTGTGCATCCTGTGCAGCACTATCACCTGCCGACGGGACTGTTGCGCGCGAACGATCGTGCGGACTTCTTGATCGTCGACGATTTGATCGACTTTCGGGTGCGCGAAACATGGATCGGTGGCCGCGTTGTGGCGCGTGAGGGGCATTCGCTCGTTGCTCACGGAAAGGCGCCGACCCCGAACAATTTTCGCCCGGCGCAGTGGAGCGCATCCGACTTCGTCGTCAGGTCTGCGAGCACGCATGGGGCTGATCGAATCCGCGCGATCGAGGCGCTTGATGGGCAGCTCATCACCGGAGAGGTGATCGCCACGCTGACGCCACGCGAAGGTGTGATCGAGCCCGATGTCGAATCGGACACCCTGCTCTTGGCGGTCTGCAACCGGTACGCCGCGGCACCGCCTGCGCTCGCGTTCATTCGCGGCTTTGGCCTCAAGGCAGGAGCGCTCGCCACGAGCGTCGCGCACGATTCGCATCAGGTCATCGCTGTTGGAACGACTCGCGACGCGATCGCTGCGGCGGTCAACGCGGTCTTCGCAGCTCGAGGCGCGCTTGCTGTTTCAGACGGTTCGGCGATCGATCTCTTACCGCTTCCAATCGCAGGATTGATGAGTGACCGACCAGCGGAAGAAGTCGCCGCGATAGACGAGCGACTCACCGCAGCAGCGCACGCACTCGGGTCGCAGCTGCGCGCGCCATTCATGACGCTCTCATTCATGGCACTCTTGGTGATTCCAGCGCTCAAGCTCAGTGACCGCGGGCTCTTTGATGCGCGCGCGTTTCGGTTTACGTCGACTGCGGTTGGTTCATGACAGTCTCGCGCAGCCAGCGATACCAATCACTCGAGAAGGTCTGCTTCGGGTCGTAGAATTCCTTCCGCGCGATGAAGTCGGGCAGCATTGGATAGCCGCGCATCAGCTGATCGCGCGTCGCCCACCGGTGATAGGTCAAGAAGAAGCGCCCACCTCGGTCGAGCGCGAGATCAAAGAGCGCACGAAAGCTCTCTTGCGCATGTTGCAATCCGTCGGGTGTGTGGCGGACATGCAGATTGAAGATGACGCACGCTTGATCGTTCGCCGCCCAGGGCAAGAAGCTCTCGGAGTCCTCACGGATGAGGCGAATCGTTCCATAGATGACCTCGCTGCCACGCTCCGTAAGAAGTTGGGATGCATCTCGAAGAAAGTCGACGAGTCGATCGTGCGGCACATAGAGCTCAGAAATCATCTCGCTACAGCGGCAGGGGGATGCCAGCGCTGCATCAATGCGTTCGTGATA
>SYHM01000029.1 GCA_005799205.1 Planctomycetia bacterium
GCGACACATTCGTCGATGACCGGCGGTGCGCTAGGAGTCGAAGAGGCGATGGCGAGGTCGTGCAACATTTTCTATTACACCCTCGCAGATCGACTGGGTGCTGAACGACTCTGCGCGTGGTACCGACGGTTTGGACTGGGGACCCTCGGCGGCAGCGTTCCATCAGCCGAGGCAGCCGCGCGCATCGACGCACGGCACGACGCGTTCTCGACCGTGTCACTTGGAATCGGCCAGGGATCGATCACCGTGACTCCGCTCGAACTCGCGAACGCCTATGCAATGGTCGCGCGAGGGGGGTCCGTTCGTCCCCCGGTGTTCGTGCGTGGCGAAGGTGCAGCGACCGCGAACTTTCCCTTCGCGCCCTCGGCAGTTGCACGAGTGCTCGCTGGACTTCGCGCTGTGATCACCGAGAGTTATGGCACAGGCAATCACATGGAGTACGGCGATGGGTCGCGCGATCCAATCATTGATGCGCCAGGAGTGATGGTGTGGGCGAAGACTGGAACGGCCGAGGCACCTCCACTCAAGATCGACCGCGACGGCGACGGGGTCGTCGAACGCACTGCCACCGATGCAGATCACGCATGGTGCGCAGCGCTCGTTGCTCGTCAAGGTGAAACGATGCCTCGCTACGCCATTACGGTGCTCGTCGAACATGGCGGAGGCGGCGGGCGCACCGCTGGCCCAGTGATGGGAGCGATCATCGGCGCACTTGTCACAGAGGGGTACCTCAAGTGAGCGGATTCATGCGCGCCCCTGCACGCGCGGTGCAGGCTGCGCCGAACCGTCCTGTGATTTCGCAGTTGCTTGGAATCACCTGGTGGAACCTTGGATGGATTCCACTGATCGCTGCGGCACTTCTGACGCTGCTTGGCATCTCGGCGATCGCGACGACAGAGCCGAACTTCGCGCTTCGGCAGATGGTGTACGCAGCGGTTGGAGTGATCGCCGCTGCACTCATGGTGGTGCCGTTGCCAGCGGTGGTTGAGCGATACAGCCCAGTGATCTTTCTGGTGACGCTTGCATCGCTCGTGTTGCTTGTCGTGCCTGGAGTTCCGCAGGCGATCGTGCGCGCCCGTAACGGCAGCCGGTGTTGGATCGACCTTGGCCCGATCGACATTCAACCAGCGGAGTTTGCGAAGATCGCGTGGATCCTTGCAGGAAGCTGGTGGCTTCGCCGCGCCGCAGATGTGCGAAGTCGTACTGGATTGCTCTTGCCGATTGTGCTCACCGCCGTCCCAGTGCTGCTCATCTTGATGCAGCCAGACCTCGGGACGGCGTTGCTGTTCTTTCCGACATTGCTTGCGATGTTGCTTGCGCAGGGAGCGCGTCGGGTGCATCTGGTCACCGTCGTCGTGAGCGCTGCGCTGCTCGCGCCCGCGTCGTACCCGGTGTTGAAGCCTCACCAACGGGCGCGCATCGACTCGCTCATCGCGCAACTCACCGGCGACACGCGCTACAACCGAACGATTGGATTTCAGGCCGACCGTGCGCGCACCCTCGTTGGGGCGGGAGAACTCTTCGGAAACGGAAAAGAGGCGGCTGGGAGTCTCGTGCGGTTCAACGCACTTCCCGAGGAGCACAACGACATGATCTTCGCGGTCGTTGCCTGTCGGTGGGGATTCGTCGGGGGGATCTCGGTGATTCTGCTCGAACTTGCCGTTGCGGGTGGCGCGCTCACAATCGCGGTGCTCTCGAAGAACCCATTTGGAAGGCTCGCGGGATCTGGAATCGGCGCGATGATCGGATTTCAGTCCTTCGTCAATGTCGGGATGACGATGGGAATCCTTCCGATCACTGGGCTCACCCTGCCCTTTGTCTCGTTCGGTGGATCGAGCATCGTGGCATCGTGGATCGCCATAGGATTCCTCTTTTCAATTGCCGCGCGCGACGCACGCGCCGGTGGAAAGTGACCGAGCGATGAGCGATGTTCCAGACGAGTTCAGCAGCGCGATTGCGGCGCAGGGAATCGAACTCGAGCCGGGCGACCTCGAACGGCTCGCGCACTACCTGCGGTTGCTCTACGCCGCAAATGGCCGGATGAATCTGACTGCCGTCCCCGCAGGCGCAGATGCGTGGATGCGCCACATCTTTGACTCACTCACGCTCCTTCCCCTCGTCCAACAGGCCGAGGCGAAGAGCGTTGTCGATGTTGGCAGTGGGGGAGGGGTTCCGGGACTCGTGCTCGCAGCAGTGGTGCCGACGGTCGAGTTCACGCTCGTCGAGTCAGTCGGAAAGAAGGCGCGCTTTCTCGAAGAAACAGCCTCGTCGCTTGCGTGCACCAACGTGCGCGTGCGACAGGTGCGCGCCGAAACACTCGGTGCGGGTGACTTGCGCGAGTGCGTGGATCTCGTGGTGAGCCGTGCTGTTGCGCGGCTGCCCATCTTGCTTGAGTACTGCTTGCCGATGGTGCGCACTGGTGGACTCTTCGTTGCGATCAAGGGAGAACAAGCCGGCGCAGAGGTCGCAGCGTCGGTGCACGCACTTGGAGAGTTGCGTGGAGTCGTCGTCGATCAGACGAGGACGCCGACAGGAACGCTCGTCGTCATCGAGAAAACCGGCAAGACTCCGAGGCGCTATCCCCGCGCAGCGGGTGAGCCCCAGCGCGCGCCGCTGTGATGTACCCCCCGGTTACGGGCAGAACGCGCTGCTGGAGTGTGACTTTGTGCCCGCAACCTAGTGGTGCGCAACTGGCGCCACGTGACGAAACCCATCGCTTGGGGGGTGCGCGCCGTCCATCACAAGGCGCTCGCTCGACGAGGTGGTCGGAGTCTTCTCGTCGCGCACCCGCTGCGCAGCGCGCCATGATTCATACGCGGTCCGCCGCGAGGCTGCGGCAGTGCGCGCGCGTGCGAAATCGTTGAGCACGCGAAGCGTCGAGCGCTGCTCTGTGAATGGCGTCCACGTGCCTTCAGGAGTGATTCGAAACCACGATTCGCCGCGCAGCGCGTAGACCCGACCGTCGAGTCCGACGAAGAGGTTTTCGCTCGAACCACTGAATTGAAACGAGTCGGAAATGCACAGCGGCGCACTCGCCAGACGCGCCGCGCGTGCACTTGCGGTCTCGTCGCCCGACCACCACGAGCCATCCCATGGATTCCACCACGCCTCGAGCGCAGCGCGCGGATTGGTTGGGGTGATGCCAGTCGGCGTCGTGATCGCCGCGACCTGCGTCGCCTCGCGCCACTGCGCGGTTCCAGGGACATGCGCGAGCGCGGTTGCCCAGCGACTCGCAGTGGGTATCTCGCGCAGCGCCGAGGGCAGTTGGGATGGCGCCACCCACGACCAGGGACCATCCTGCAGTGAGTCGCTGGTGTACCACTGGCCAGCGACGAGCACGAGGTAGCTGCCATCCGCGGTGCGCACGAGTGGTGCGCGCGCGTTGGTGCAGCCTTCGAGTCGAGAGGAGCCAATCGCCTCAAACTGCGCTGGCGGCGAGAGCAGCAGTGCGTCGAGCAACATCGTGTGCGGCGCTGCGCTCGGCGGCTCTTTCGGTGGTTCAGCGAACGCCGTCGCACTCATCGTCGCGAGCAATTCATCGAGCGGAACGCGCAGGATCGCGCCGGTGAAGGCTTCGGTGAGTGCTGCGGTGATCGGTTTGATTCCCTCGGCATCAGTTGGAAAGCGGCACGCGGGAACGGTGATCGCGCTGAGCACAACCGTGCGGTCGGATCGTTCGAATGCGCTCGAAGCCCGCAGGCTGATTGTGCCGATGGTTGGCGCGCTCGTCCCATGCAACTGCACGCTCGCGACGCACTTGGCAAAAAGTGTGCAGTCGCGCCACTCATCGACCTGGAGCGCGCTCAACACGATGCGATCGCCAGCGGATGTCGTTCGCACGCGAGGCCACGAACGCTTTTCGTCTGAGATGGGACCCCCCGCGCACGCGATCGAAGCGCAGCACGCGATCAACAGGATCGCCGCGACCCTACGCATCATTGAATGCGAGTTCGGATCCTGTGTTGATATCGACGAATTTCCACTGGAGCGTGCGCCCCATGCGCTCGATGACTTGCCACGCAATGTCTTCGTCGGAGACCATCATGAGCATCTGCACGACGGGGTCCTGATCTGGTGCGAGTTGAAACTCGACGCCGGGACCATACAGCGTCTCATCGCCACTTCCATCGGCACTGGTATTGAGGCGCGCAAGTCGCTCCTCAACCTCTTTGCGGGATCCGATCGCAGAAAGTCCACGATCGTCGGCGGGGGCAGCGGATAGAACGACGAGTTGGCGCATGAGCTTCGAGACTAGCGTCAATAGGCGGCATTCGCCGCCGCCGAGGCTGACTTCGCTTCCGCAGAGGCCAGTTTCGACTTGAGCGCCAATCGAATGCGCTCGCTGCGCAGCGGAGTGATTGCGCGAACGATGCCGACGAACTGCAACGCGCGCACTTCCCAGTAGGTCAGGTCAAACTCCCACCAGCGGTGGGCGACCGTGCACGCGGCAGGATCGTGGTGATGATTGTTGTGCCATCCCTCACCCGCGGCAATCAGCGCGACGAACCAATTGTTGCGACTGTTCTCGCCCGTCTTGTGCGAGGCGTATCCGAAGCAGTGGGTGAGGCTGTTGACGCTCCATGTGATGTGCCAGACGAGGACCGTTCGCACGAAGACGCCCCACACGACGACGCTTGCGCCGAAGAGCGAGGCATCC